>JAEWKY010000294.1 GCA_023457615.1 Actinomycetes bacterium
CCGTTCGGGCGCGGGCGCCGCGGTGCTCGAGCGGCTCGCGGCGGTGCGCCCCGCCCAGCTCGTGTACGTCGCGTGCGACCCCGTCGCGTTCGCGCGCGACGTCGCGGTGCTCGCGAGCCTCGGCTACGAGCTCGGCGACCTCCGGGCGTTCGACCTGTTCCCGCACACGCACCACGTCGAGGCCGTCGGGTCGTTCCGTCGCGGCTGACGTCTCCACCCGAAAGCGGGGTGTGGATAGATCGGTTCGTCCACCCCGCGGGAGAGTACGATGGGGGACGGATCAGGACCGCCCGGGCCGTGCGCGGCCCGCACAGCGGGGGAGAAACGGGATGAGTGTGGCGCAGATGATCGACCGTGCCCCCGAAACAGGCAGCGCCCCCGAGGCCGGCGGTGCCGGTCACGACTCCGGCGCCACCACGGGTTTCCGCGTCGCGATCGTCGACGACCACGAGTCGGTGCGTCTGGGCCTCAAGGCCGCCTTCGCCGACGAGGGCCACGACGTGGTCGAGGTCGCGCCGACGGTCGCCGATCTGATCGACTCGCTCGCCGGCCGCGAGGTCGACGTCGTCGTGCTCGACCTGTCGCTCGGCGACGGCTCGAGCGTCACCGACAACGTCAAGGGCGTGCAGGCCGCCGGGGCCGCCGTGCTCGTGCACAGCATCGCCGACCGGGTCGCCCTCGTGCGCGAGGCGCTCGCCGCCGGAGCCGCGGGCGTCATCCCCAAGTCGTCCGCGACGAAGACCGTCATCGCCGCCGCCGCGACGGTCGCCCGGGGCGACGTGCTCAACAACCTCGAATGGGCGACCGCGATCGACGCCGACCGCGACTTCGCCAAGGCGCAACTGGGGCGTCGCGAACGGGAGATCCTCCACCTGTACGCGTCGGGGCTCCCCCTGAAGCTCGCCGCCGAGCAGCTCGGGATCGGCTACTCGACCGCGCGGGAGTACCTCGACCGCATCCGCGTCAAGTACGTCGAGGTCGGTCGGCCCGCGCCGACCAAGGTCGACCTGCTCCGTCGAGCGGTGGAGGACGGCATCCTGCCGGGTCTCGACCCCGACGGTGGCGACTCCTAGCCCCGCCACCGGAGGGCCCGCGTTCGGGCGTCCGGTCCGCAACCCGCTCAGCCTGCTCCGCGTCGACGCCGCCGTCGCGCGGCTCGCGGCCGTGATCGGCGTCGCCTTCTTCCTGCAGGCGATCCCGCTCATGATGAACCAGCTGCCGCACATGGCGCCGGCCTGGAACATCTCGATCCTCACGCTGCTCATCGGCGCCCTGCTGGCGTGCGTCGTCGCGGCGACGCTGCGGCGCATGGTGCGCTCGACCTACATCGCGTTCTCGATCGCCTACCTCGTCGCCCTCGTGAGCTGGCCGTTCGCGCTCCTGGTGCAACCCGGGGACGGCGGTGCGGGGGCGTGGGACAACAACGACACCTACTGGCTGTACTTCCTGCTCACGATCGCCACCGCGATGGCCTCGGTCGCGCTCGAGCTGCCGATCGCCGTGGTCTACACGGTCGGCACGCCGATCCTCTACGGGCTCATCCGCATCACGCCAGCCGGCGGCGCCACCGACGGCTACCGGGCGATCCTCGACTCCATCTACTCCATCCTGCTCGGCGGGGCGATCCTCATCCTCATCACGGTGCTGCGTGCCGCGGCGGCCGGCGTCGACACGGCGCAGCAGAACGCCCTCGAGCGCTACTCGCACGCGGTGCGGCAGCACGCGACCGAATCGGAGCGCGTGCAGGTCGACTCGATCGTGCACGACAGCGTGCTGACCACCCTGCTCTCCGCGGCGCGCGCGTTCACCCCGGAGGCGAAGGCGCTCGCCGCGACGATGGCGAGCAATGCGATCGGGCACCTGCGCGAGGCCGTCGCCGTCGCGCCCGACGCGGAGGCGACGGTGTCCGGCGAGATGGTCGCGCAGCGCATCCTGAGCGCCGCGGAGAGCATGTCGCAGTCGTTCACCGTGCGCACCCACGCCCGCGAGTGGTGCATGATCCCCGTGCACGTCGCCGAGGCGGCCTACTCGGCGACCGTGCAGGCGATGGTCAACAGCCTCCAGCACGCCGGGAACGGCGTCGACCGCTGGGTCGACGTGACGTCGCTCGGGCACCAGTCGTTCACGATCGAGATCGGCGACCGGGGCGCGGGATTCGATCCGGCCCTCATCCCGACCGAGCGGCTCGGCGTGCGCGTCTCGATCCTCGAGCGCGTGGCGAGCTCGGGCGGGCATGCCGACATCCGCACGTCGCCCGGCGAGGGCACCGTCGTGTCGCTCGCGTGGGACGGCGACATGGCCGAGGTGCCGGGGGCGGGCTCGTGAGGATCCAGGTCCCGCGGCCGCTCATCGTGCTCGTCGCCGCCCTGTTCTCGGCGTACATGATCGTGCTCGCGTTCTACTCGCTCGGCTCGAAGGACGCGGTCGACGTCTACGACACGACCGAGCCGGTGTACGCCGCGATGGCGATCTACGTGGTCGGCACGATCGCGGTGCTCTTCCCCGACAAGCGAGCACGCATGCCGATCTGGCTCGCCGCCTTCGCGGTGGCGGTCGCCATCGTCGTGCCCATGCTCATCACGTGGGGGATCGATGAGGCCGACCGGGTCGGGGGCAACGGCTACGCCACCTGGTACGTCGCGGGCGTCGGCGCGCTCATGACGATCGTCGCCGTGCGCCGTCGACCGGGGTTCGCCTGGGCCGGCATCGCCTTCCTCGTCATCCAGACCTCGATCTGGGCGACCCCGCTCGCACTGCCCGCGATCGGCGTGATCGGCAGCGCGTCGTGGGTCGGCGTGGCCCACCTGCTCACGAACGCCCTCTCGAAGGCCGTGCGCGACTCGCAGCGCTTCGCGGTCGCCGAGCGCGGCGCGACGGAGTGGCAGGCGGCGCAGGAGGCGCACCTCAACGAGCGGCAGTTCCGGCTCGGGCAGACGACGGTCATGGCGCTGCCGGTGCTGCGCACCATCCAGCAGAGCGGGGGCGACCTGACGGCCGCTCAGCGCGCCGAGTGCCTCCACCTCGAGGGCGCCATCCGCGACGAGATCCGCGGGCGCAAGCTGCTCAACGACGCCGTGCGCGAGCAGGTCATGCTCGCCCGCCGTCGCGGCACCACCGTGACCCTGCTCGACGAGGGCGGCATCGACGACCTCGAGGGCGTCGAGCTCGAGCGCGTGCTCGGAGCTCTCGCCGACGCCCTGCGGCGTACCAACGCCGACAAGGTCATCGCGCGCACCGTGCCCGAGGGGTCGGACGTGGCCGTGACCGTGGTCGGCCTGCGCTCGAGCGACGACGGGAGCGCGAGCCTCCTCGGCGACTCGCTCGACGACGACGAGGTCGAGCTCTGGCTCGAGATCCCGCGCGCGCCGGCCTAGCCGGTCGCGAGGTCCTTCGTCGTGAAGAGGTAGTTGCGCACCTCGTCGCGGATCTCGGTGGTCGGGGTCCAGGTGTCGTCGACCCAGGTGTGCATGCGGTAGTCGGGCCAGCGCGACAGCAGGTGCGCGTGGAAGTCGGCGGCGGTCGTGCGGCCGTAGCGCACGAGGCGGCGGTCCTCGATCTCGAGCAGCAGGCTCGGCCGGTGGCGGTCGAGGAGGTCGTGGGCGCCCTCGATGACCGACGGCTCGAAGCCCTCGACGTCGACCTTGACGAAGGTCACCTTCTCGATCCCGTCGCGGGCGACCCAGGCGTCGATGGTGTCGACGGGCGTCGGGGTGTACCGGATGCGGTGCGGGCCCTTCTCCTGCACGCCGTCCGCGATGTGCCCGTGCCCGAAGATCGGCAGGCCGAGGATGATCGGCACGGCGATGCTGCTCTCGCCGGCCTGCGGGCCGAAGGCGATGCGGCGGATGGTGCCCCGGGTCGCGCCGGTGAGGCCGCGCAGGAAGCGCACGACGTGGAAGTTGCGCGGCTGCGGGTCGACGGAGTAGATGCGGCCGGTCGGGCCGGTCAGGTAGGAGAGGGGCACCGTGTACATGCCGAGCGCCGCGCCGACGTCGAGCACGGTGTCGCCCGGCTTCACGACCTGGGCGAGTCCGCGGATCTCGGGCTCGGCCCAGCCGAGCCGGCTCGCCCCGCGGTAGATCGCGTAACCGGCGCGCTGGCGCCAGTTCCCGTGCGCGGCGGGCGGGGGCGGGGATGCCGTCGTGGCGGCGTCGGTCACGGATACCTCGTCGGGTGGTGGCACGGTTCGCGGGCTCGCGGGTCGCACGGTCGCGGATAACTCTAGGGGGAGTGAGAGGACCCCGGGATCATTCCCGG
>JAEWKY010000295.1 GCA_023457615.1 Actinomycetes bacterium
GGTGATGGGGCCTTTTGGGGCAAACAGCTGAGGAGCCGCTAGGCGGCGCCGTCGAACATCGAGGTGACCGACCCGTCGTCGAACACCTCGTGGATCGCGCGCGCGAGCAGCGGGGCGATCGGCAGCACGGTCAGACGGTCCCAGCGCTTCTCCTCCGGCACGGGGAGGGTGTCGGTCACGACGACCGAGTCGATGACGTCGCTCTGCAGGATCTCGACCGCCGGGTCGGAGAACACCGCGTGGGTGGCCGCGACGACGACGCCGAGCGCCCCGCGGGCCTTGAGCGCCTCGGCCGCCTTCGCGATCGTGCGCCCGGTGTCGATGAGGTCGTCGACGAGCAGGCACACCCGGCCCTCGACCTCGCCGACGATCTCGTGCACGCTCACCTGGTTCGCGACCGCGGGATCGCGGCGCTTGTGGATGATCGCGAGCGGGGCGCCGAGCTTGTCGCTCCAGACATCCGCCACCCGCACGCGGCCCATGTCGGGGCTGACCACGGTGAGGGTCGCGGGATCGAGCTTCGCCTTGAAGTGCTCGAGCAGCACGGGCATCGCGAACAGGTGGTCGACCGGGCCGTCGAAGAAGCCCTGGATCTGCGCCGCGTGCAGGTCGACGCTCATGATGCGGTTCGCGCCGGCGGCCTTGTAGAGGTCGGCGACGAGCCGGGCGGAGATCGGCTCGCGGCCACGGCCCTTCTTGTCCTGCCGGGCGTAGGGGTAGAACGGCGCCACGACCGTGATGCGCTTGGCGCTCGCGCGCTTCGCGGCGTCGATCATGATGAGCTGCTCCATGAGCCACTCGTTGATGGGCGAGCAGTGCGACTGGATCACGAAGACGTCCGCCCCGCGGATGCTGTCGCCGTAACGGGCGTAGATCTCGCCGTTCGCGAAGGTGCGCGCCTCGGTCGGCACGAGCTCGGAGCCGAGCTCCTGGGCGATGTCCTCGGCGAGCTGCGGATGAGCCCGCCCGCTCACGAGCACCAGACGCTTCTCACCCGTGATCTTGATGGCCGACACGCCCGCTCCCTCGCCTCTGGGACTCCAGCCTATCGGGCCGGACCCGTCAGTCCTGAGCGTCCGCTGCGGCCTTCTTCGCCGTCGCCGCCTCGTGATGGCGCGCCGTCCAGCCGTCGACGACCTTGAACTGCGCGACGCTCACGGCGAGCGCACCCGCGGGCACGTCCCGGCGCACGACGGTGCTCGCGCCGACCGTCGCGTCGTCGCCGATCGTGACCGGCGCGACGAAGGAGTTGTGGGTGCCCGTGTGCACGTGCGAGCCGATCGTCGTGCGGTGCTTGTTCACGCCGTCGTAGTTCGCCGTGATCGCTCCGGCGCCGATGTTGGTGCCCTCGCCGATCGTCGCGTCGCCGACGTAGGAGAGGTGCGGCACCTTCGATCCCGCGCCGATCTTCACGTTCTTGGTCTCGACGTAGGTGCCGATCTTGCCGCCCTCGCCGAGCTCGGTGCCCGGGCGGAGGTAGGCGAACGGGCCGACGGACGCCTTCGCGCCGATCACCGCGAGCGTCGCGTCGGCGCGCTTCACGACGGCGTCCTCGCCGACCTCGCAGTCGAGCAGCGTCGTGTCCGGGCCGATCGTCGCGCCGCGCGCGATCGTCGTCGCGCCCGCGACGTGCACGTTGGGCAGGAGCTCGACGTCCTCGGCGAGGGTCGCGCGCAGGTCGATCCACGTGCTCGACGGGTCGTGCACCGTCACCCCCGCGAGCTGCCAGCCGCGCACGATCATCGCGTTGAGCCGCGCGGCGGCGCGGGAGAGCTGCACGCGGTCGTTGATGCCCTCCACGAGCCACGGCTCCGGCACGGGCACGGCCTCGACGGCCTCCCCGTCGCCGTGCAGCATCTCGACGACCTCGGTGAGGTAGCGCTCGCCCTGGTCGTTGTTCGAGCCGAGCCGCGGCAGCCGCGCCCGCAGGGCGGTGACCGTGAACACGTAGGTGCCCGAGTTCACCTCGCGGATCGCGCGCTCGTCGTCGCTCGCGTCGCGGTGCTCGACGATCCTCGACATCGCGCCGTCGGCATCCCGCACCACGCGGCCGTACCCGGTCGGGTCGTCGACGATCGCCGACAGCAGGGTCGCGGCGGCCGTCGCCCCGCGGTGCGCCTCGAGCAGCCCGGAGAGCGTCGCGGCGTCGAGCAGCGGCACGTCGCCCGAGACGACGACGACGTCGCCCTCGAAGCCCCCGGGCAGCGCGTCGATCGCGACCTGCACGGCGCGCCCGGTGCCGGGGATGTCGTCCTGGTCGACGATGAGAGCCTCGGGCAGGAACTCCTCGACCGCGGCCGCGACGACGTCGCGCTCGTGCCGCACGACGGTCACGACGTGCGCCGCCGCGAGCTCGCGCGCCGTGGCGAGCACGTGCCCGAGCAGCGGCACGCCGGCGAGCTCGTGCAGCACCTTGGGACGCGAGGACTTCATGCGCGTCCCCTGCCCGGCGGCGAGGACGACGATGGCGAGACGCGAGTCGGTCATTCCGACATTCTCGCGCGTCACGCGGGCGGCCGGTGCCGCTCCCGGAGCTCGGTCTTGCGCACCTTCCCGCTCGCCGTGCGCGGCAGCGCGTCGACGATCTCGAGCGACTTGGGCACCTTGTACCGGGCGAGACGCTCGGCGCAGAACGCCGCGAGCGCCTCGAGGTCGAGCGACGCCCCGGGCGCGAGCGTGACGACGGCGTGCGGCACCTCGCCCCAGCGTTCGCTCGGGACGCCGATCACCGCGACCCCCGTCACGCCCGGGATGGCCGACACGACCTGCTCGACCTCGGCGGAGTAGATGTTCTCGCCGCCGGAGATGATCACGTCCTTCACCCGGTCGACGATCGTGAGGAACCCGTCGTCGTCGGTGAACCCGACGTCCCCCGTGCGGAGCCAGCCGTCGTCGGTGAACGCCTGCGCGGTCTCCTCGGGCAGCCCCCAGTACTCGACGAACACGTTCGGGCCGGAGGCCTCGATCTCCCCGCGGCGCCCGGCGACCGTGACCAGCTCCCCGGTCTCGGTGTCGCGCAGACGGAAGGTCGTGAAGAAGTGGGCGAGGCCGCTCGACCCGAGCCGCTCGGCGGAGTGCCACGGCGGGGCCACGACTCGGGCATCCCGTAGCCGCCGCTGAACGCGAGACCCCGCTCCGCGTAGGCGCGGATCACGCGCTCCGGGATGGCCGAGCCGCCGCACGTCATCGAGCGCAGGGAGCCGATGTCGGTCGTGGACCAGGCGGGGTCCTCCATCATGAACTGGTAGGTGGTCGGCACCCCCGAGATGAAGGTCGCGCGCAGCCGCTCGATCGCGGCGAGCGCCTCGCCGGGCACGAACCGCTCCTGCAGCAGCACGGCGCCGCCCTTGAGCAGCGTCGGCAGCACCCCCATCCCGAACGAGGCGACGTGGAACATCGGGGAGATGATGAGGGTGCGCTCGGCCGACGTGTAGTCGTAGTCGGTGATCGCGTTGAGCGCGTTCCAGGTGAGGTTGCCGTGGGTCAGCACCGCCCCCTTCGGCCGCCCCGTCGTGCCCGAGGTGTAGATGATGACCGCCCGGTCGTCGAGCGTCACGCGCGGCGGGTCGGCGAGGGGGGTCGCGGTGCGGAGCGCGCGCTCGTAGTCGTCGGGATGCGCGCCGGCAGGCTGCTCCTCGTCCGCCTGGCCGTCGCGGACGGTCAGGCGGGCGACGTCGAGCTGCCCGACCGCCCCGTCGGCGAGCTCCGCGAGCTCGGCGCCCGCGATGAGGAGCCGGGCGCCCGAGTCGCCGAGCTGGTAGTTCAGCTCGGCCGGCGAGAGGCGCGTGTTGAGCGGCACGAAGATCGCACCGAGCAGCGTCGTGGCGAACATGGACTCGATGAACGACGGATGGTTCCCGCCGAGGTAGGCGACCCTGTCGCCCTCCCGGATGCCCCGCGCGCGCAGCACCCCGGCGACCGCGTCGATGCGTCGCGAGAGCTCGGCGTAGCCCGTCTCGACGTCGCGGAAGACGAGGGCGGTGCGCGCGCCCGACTTCACGGCGCGGCGCCGCACCCAGGTGCCGATTCCCTCGGGGATCATCGTCGATCTCCTCGCGCGACGCTCAGGCGTAGACGCGCGAGATGAACTGCACGACGAGGGCGGGACGCTCCTGGCCCTCGATCTCGATCACGCCGTCGGCGTGCAGCTGGTAGCCGCCCGGCACCTCCGTCACGGTCGCGAGCGTCGCCCGCAGCCGCACGCGCGAGCCCGCGGGGACGGGCGACGTGAAGCGCACCTTGTCGAGCCCGTAGTTGACGAGGGTCGACGCGTCGGAGACCTCGAGCAGCTCCGACCACAGCGGGATGAACAGCGAGAGCGTGAGGAAGCCGTGCGCGATCGTGCCGCCGAACGGGGAGTCCTTCGCGCGCTCGGGATCGACGTGGATGTACTGGTGGTCGTCGGCGGCGTCGGCGAAGAGGTCGATGCGCGCCTGCGAGATCTCCACCCAGGAGGAGACGCCGAGCTCGGTGCCGGCGAGCGCGGGCAGGTCGGAGAGGGCGACGGAACGGGTCATGGGGGTGCCTTTCTAGAGTCCGAGCAGACGGAGGGCGTTGGTCTTGACGATCTTCGGCCGCACCTCGTCCTTGAGGTCGAGCCCGGCGAAGTCGGCGAGCCAGCGGTCCGGGGTGAGGAGCGGGAAGTCGGAGCCGAACAGCACGCGATCCTGGAGGTACGAGTTGGCGGCGCGCAGGAGCTGCGGCGGGAAGTAGCGCGGCGACCAGCCGCTCAGGTCGATCCAGGCGCCGGGCTTGTGGGTGACGATCGAGAGCTGCTCGTCGACCCACGGGACCGCGGGATGCGCGAGCACGACGGTGAGCCCGGGATGCTCGGCCAGCACGTCGTCGAGGAGCATCGGGTCGGAGTAGCGCAGCTTGAGCCCCGCCCCGCCCGGCAGTCCCGCGCCGATGCCGGTCTGCCCGGAGTGCACGGTCACGGGCAGCCCGAGCCCGGCGAGGGCCGCCCAGAGGTCGCGGTACTCGTCGGCGCTCGGATCGAAGCCCTGCACCGTCGGGTGCAGCTTGAATCCGCGCACACCGTGCACGGTCGCGAGCTCGTGCGCGAGCTCGATCGCGGCGGGCCCGGTGCGCGGGTCGACGGAGCCGAACGGGATGAGCACGTCGGCGTGGTCCGCCGCCTGGGTCGCGATCTCGGCGCTCGAGAGGGGCTCGTGTCCGAGCTGCGTGCGCGCGTCCACCGTGAAGACGACGGCCGCCATCGACCGCTCGCGATAGTACGCGGCGACGTGGGCGAGGTCGGGGCGCTCGACGTCCGCGCTGAAGTACGCGCTCGCGGCCTGCTCGAGCACCGGCGGGAGCGACGGTCGGCCGTCGGCCCCCACCTCGATGTGGACGTGCAGGTCGAGGGCGACGAGCGCCTCGACGTCGAGCTCCGGACGGTACACGTGCTCAGTCTCGCGGCGCGGAGCGGTCGAGCTCGGGAGGCAGCGGCGGGAACGGCGCCTCCCCGACCGACTGCAGGTTCGCGGCGAGCGGCCCGGCCAGCTCGTCGTCGACGGCCTCCGCCGACCAGCCGCCCTCGTGGAAGAACGACTCCGCGACCTCGGGATGCCGCCACAGCTGGATGCGGTCGCCGCCGGCGCCGAGCACCTGACCGGTGACTCCCGCGGCCGCGTCGGAGGCGAGCCAGACGACGAGCCCGGCGACATCCGCGGCGGTGCCGAAGCCCAGGTCGTGGCGGAAGAACGCGGGCATCGGCTCGCCCTGCGCGTCGGCCTCGACGGCGGCGGCGAAGTACGGGATCGTCGCGGTCATCGCCGTCGCGGCGACGGGCACGACCGCGTTCGCCGTGACCCCGGCCTTGCGCATCTCGATCGCCCACGTGCGCACCATGCCGACGATGCCGGCCTTCGCCGCGGCGTAGTTGGTCTGACCGAAGTTGCCCCGCTGTCCGGTCGGCGAGCCGATCGCGATGATGCGCCCCGGCTTCTCGTGCTCCTTGAAGTGCGCGTACGCCGCACGGGCGCACGTGAAGGTGCCGCGCAGGTGCACGCCGATCACGGCGTCGAAGTCGTCGTCGGTCATCTTCAGCAGCGACCGGTCGCGCAGGATGCCGGCGTTGGCGACGAGGATGTCGAGTCCGCCGAACTCCGCGACGGCCGCGTCGACGAGCTGCTGGGCGACCTCGGACGATC
>JAEWKY010000296.1 GCA_023457615.1 Actinomycetes bacterium
CGAGCGAGACGGCGCCGTAGAAGTCGCCGTGCTGCGCGAAGACCGGCGCCGAGACGGAGACCGTGCTGGCGACGATCGCCCCCTCGCTGATCGACACCGAGGTGCGGCGCACGTCGCGCACGACCCGGCGCAGCACGTCGCGGTCGGTGATCGTGCGCGAGGTGTACGGGTGCAGCGGCTCGGCCTCGATCGTCTCCCACAGCTCGGGCGGGCCGAACGCGAGGAAGACGTGTCCCGGCGACGACGCGTGGAGGGGCAGCCTCTCCCCCAGGCCGGCCGCGAGCCGCGCGCCGCGGCGCCCGAGCAGCTGCTCGACCATGACGCCCTCGCCGTCGTGGAGCGCCGTGAGCACGACGTGCTCGCGCGTCGCGACGAAGAGCTCCTCGAGGAACGGCAGGATGCGGGCGCGGTACCGGTACGCCCGCGGCGAGAGCACGCCGATCTCCCAGAGCCTGAGGCCGATGACGTACCGTCGCCGCTCGTCGCGCTCGAGGGCGCCCCAGGCGACGAGATGGGAGACCAGGCGATGCGCCGTGGACACCGGCAGGCCCGTGATCTCGGCGATCTCCGACAGGCTCAGGCTCGGGCGGTCGGCGTTGAACGCGCCGAGGACGCTGAGAATCCTCTCCTGCAGGGCCACGCGGTGTCAGACTTTCCACTAGTCGGGAATCGAATTGTCGACAATCTACCCCTCCCCTAGGTTCGCAGCACACAGCAGGAGGCGACGTGGCCGAGAACGCTGGCAGAGAGCCGCATCAGATCGGGTCGACCCGGTCGGATCGCCCGCGCGCGCTTTGGTCGACGATATTGTCGACAAAGTGCTTGCCCCTCCCCGGGTCCCGGGTTAGCGTGGCCACACTCCACCACCACTCTCGTCACCCCTCCACCACCACACTCCGTTCCGGAGTTCTGCAACGAAGCGGAGGACGGCTATGGCCGCTCGTCTGAAGCTCACCGACGTCTCCCTGCGTTTCGGCGGCATCTCCGTGCTGCAGGACGTGAGCTTCGAGATCGAACCCCGTTCGGTCTTCGGGCTCGTGGGACCCAACGGTGCGGGCAAGACCTCGCTGTTCAACTGCATCAGCGGGCACTACCGCCCGTCGTCCGGCTCGATCCTCATCGACGACGTCGAGGCGACCTCGGTCTCGCCCGCGCGCCTGCCGCGCATCGCCGGACTGGCCCGCACGTTCCAGCACCCGGCCCTCCGGCTCGAGGCCACCGTGCTCGACAACGTGCTGCTCGGGGCGCACACCGAGCTGCCGGGCGGCCCCGTGAGCTGGGCGCTGCGCCTCCCGCCGACGCTCCGGCGCGAGCGCGAGGCCCGCGCGGAGGCCCGCGACCTGCTCGAGCGCTTCGGGTTCGGCGACGACGCGGACACCGTCGCGGACGAGCTCCCCCACGGCCTGCACAAGGGCGTCGAGCTCTGCCGGGCGCTCATGACGCATCCCCGGCTGCTGCTGCTCGACGAGCCCGCGGCGGGCCTGACCCACGCCGAGGTCGAGAGCTTCATCGCGTCGGTGCGCGGCCTGCGCGACGACTTCGATGTCACGGTCGTCATCGTCGAGCACCACATGGGCCTCATCTCCGCCCTCACCGACCGCGTCGTCGTGCTCGACCACGGCGCGAAGCTCATGGAGGGCACCGCGGCCGAGGCGCAGTCCGACCCGCGGGTCATCGAGGCCTACCTCGGGAAGGAGGTCGCGGATGAGCCTCCTGCAGCTTGACGACGTGACCGCGTCGTACGGTCACGCCCAGGTGCTGCACGGCATCTCGCTCTCCGTCGGCGAGAACGAGGCCGTCGGCATCCTCGGGGCGAACGGCGCGGGCAAGACCACGACCCTCAAGGCCATCAGCGGCATGGTGTCGGTCGGCGGCAGCATCCGCTTCGACGGCACGGACATCACGGGGATGCGCCCCGACCGGGTCGCGGCGCTGGGCATCGCCCACGTGCCCGAGGGCCGGGGCACGATCGGCGACCTCTCGGTGCGCGACAACCTGCGGGTCGGGGCCTACCTCCGCAAGGACCGCGCGGGCGTCGCCGAGGACCTCGAGCTGTGCCTCGACCTCTTCCCGAACCTGCGCGAGCGCATCGGCTCGAACGCCTCGGCGCTCTCCGGCGGGGAGCAGCAGATGCTCGCGATCTCGCGCGCGATCATGGCCAAGCCGCGCCTGATCCTGCTCGACGAGGCCTCGCTCGGCCTCGCGCCGAGCACCGCCCAGCGCGTGTACCAGGCGATCCGCCGCCTGCGCTCCGAGCAGGGCGTCGCGATGGTCGTCGTCGAGCAGAACGCGATGCTCGCCTTCTCCGTCGTCGATCACGCGATCGTGCTCGAGACCGGCAGCACGTCGATCACCGGCAGCCGCGACGAGCTCCTGGGTCTGGACGAGGTGCGTCGCGCGTACCTGGGAGGCTGACATGGAACGCGAGATCACCTACTTCATCCAGCTCGTCATCGAGGGTCTCTCGACCGGGTCGATCTACGCGGCGCTCGCGCTCGCGATCGTGCTCGTCAACCGCGCCACGGGCATCATCAACTTCGCGCAGGGCTCGATGGCCGTGCTGTCGACCTTCGCCGCCTACGCTCTCGTGCAGGCCGGCGTGCCGCTGCCCGTGGCCGCGCTCCTCGCGATCGCGATCGGGTTCGTGCTCGGCGCGACCGTCGAGCGCGTGATCGTGCGCCCCTTCGAGGGCGGCGACCCCGACACCACGGTCGTCGTGACGATCGGCCTGTTCGTGACCTTCACCGGCGTCGCGGCGATCTTCTTCGGCTACGAGCCGCGTCAGTTCCCCTCGTTCGTCGGCAGCACGACCTTCAACCTCGGGGGCGTCTTCGTCGACGCCCGCGCCCTCCTCAACATCCTCGTGCTCGTGCTCGTGATGGTCGTGCTGCAGCTCGTCTTCCGGGCGACCAAGCTCGGGCTCGCGATGCGCGCCGTCGCCGACAACCCGCAGTCGGCCGCGCTCTCGGGGCTGCCCGTGAGCCGCCTGCTCATGGTCGGCTGGGGGCTCGCGGCCGCGCTCGGCGCCGTCGCCGGCATCCTCGTGGCCCCGCAGCTGTTCGTGAGCCCCGTGATGCTCGACTTCGTGCTCGTCTACGCGCTCGCCGCGGCGATCCTCGGCGGGCTCGACTCGCCGCTCGGCGCCGTCGTCGCCGCGTGGATCATCGGCGTCGTCGAGAACCTCGCGGCCGCGTACATCGACGTCGTCGGGAACGACCTCAAGATCGCGGTGCCGCTCATCCTCATGATCGTCATCCTCATCGTCAGGCCGCAGGGCCTCTTCGGGCGGAAGGTCGTGGTGCGCGTCTGATGGACAGCCTCGCCAAGCTCTCACGCAACACCTGGGTCCGCGTCGGATTCGGCGTCGTCGTCGCCGCGGTGCTCGTCGTGCTGCCCTTCACGCAGAGCCCGTACGTCAACCGGCAGCTCTCGCTCATGGCGGTCGTCGCCGTGGCGATCGTCGGCCTCAACATCGTCATGGGCTACGCCGGCCAGGTGTCGCTCGGGCAGAGCGCGTTCCTCGGCCTCGGCGCGTACATCGCGGCCTACGGGGTGGTCGAGGGATGGCCCATCCCGCTCATCTTCATCCTGTGCGCCGTCGTGCCCGCGATCGTCGGGCTCCTCGTCGCCCTCGCGGCGGCCCGGCTGCGCGGGCTCGCGCTCGCGATGGTCACGATCACCCTGCCGATCATCGGCGTCCCGCTCGCGAAGCGGCTGCGCGAGTTCACGGGCGGGTCGCAGGGCACGACGGTGAGCTGGCTCCGCGCGCCGGAGTGGAGCGGACTCGACCACGACCAGTGGCGCTACTTCGTCGTCGTCGCGATCGCCGTGCTCATGCTCGTCCTCGCCCGCAACCTCGTGAAGGGCAAGATCGGCCGCGCGTTCCGCATCGTCAAGGAGAACGAGGCGGTCGCGATCGCGATGGGCATCTCCCCCTATCGCTACAAGGTGCTCGCCTTCACGATCGCATCCCTCTTCGGCGGTGTCGCGGGCTTCCTCTACCTCGCGATCGTGCAGTACACCTCGCCCGAGACGCTCAACTTCCACAACTCGATCAACATGGTCGCGGCGATGGTCATCGGCGGCTCGGCGAGCATCCTCGGCTCGATCCTCGGCGCGGTCTACTACATGCTCGTGCCGGTGATCGCCAACGAGTTCAACCCGTCGCTCACGTCGTTCGTGTCGGGCGCGATCCTGCTCGCCGTGCTGTTCCTGCTGCCGGGCGGGCTCGTCTCGTTCCCCCGGCGCGTCACGCAGGTCGTGCGGACGCTCCGGCGTCGCGCCGCGCGCCGCACTCCCCCGAACCCTTCGGACCGGACGCTCGCGTCCTCAGGGCCGAAGTCCACAGAGAACAAGTAGAAAGAGGCAAGGTCAATGATGAACTTCCGTTCGACCAGCCGTGTCGCCGGTGTCATCGCCGTCGGCGCAGCCGCCGCTCTCCTCATCGCGGGCTGCTCCCGCGACGGCGGCGGCGACCCCGGTGGCGAGGCCGAGGCCAGCCCCGGCATCACCGACGACTCGCTCCTCCTGGGCATCTCGAGCCCCCTGAGCGGCGCGACCGCCGGCCCGGGCTCGTGCACGGTCGCGGGTCTGTACTCCTACCTCGAGGCGGGCAACGCGGCGGGCGGCTTCGAGTTCGGCGACGGCAACACCCGCGAGGTGACCCTCGAGTACCTCGACGACACCTACGACCCGGCCAAGGCCCAGTCGAACTTCACGCAGCTCGTCGACGAGGGCATCTTCGCCTACGTCGGCGCGCTCGGCACGCCCACCAACGCGGCGATCATGCCGATCGCGAACGAGCAGGAGATCCCGCAGGTGCTCCTCATCACGGGCGCCACGATGTTCTCCGACGACCAGGAGGCGAACCCCTGGACGATGGGTCTGCTCCCGACGTACTACGACGAGGGGAAGGCCTTCGGCGAGCTGCTCGTCGAGCGCGGCGCGGTCACGGTCGCGACCCTCGCGCAGAACGACGACTACGGCGACGACTACATGGCCGGCTTCGAGGCCGCGATCGAGGGCTCGGATGTCGAGATCGTCGCGTCGGCGACCTACGAGCCGACCGACCCGACCCTCGACGCGCAGGTCACCGAGCTCGCCGCGTCGGGCGCGGACGCCCTGCTGAGCGCCGTGTCGGTCACGCCGCTGCAGGTCGGCGTGCTGACCAAGGCGCAGTCGCTCGGCTGGCTGCCGGAGATCTTCCTCCCGTCGAACACGTCGACGCCGGCCACGGTCGTCGTCCCGGGCAACGGCGCCGCCTACCCGGCGGTGTACTCGACCTCGCTGTCGAAGGTGCCGGTGTCGCCGGCGTTCGCCGAGGACGAGGACGTCATCGCCTACAACGAGGCGTTCGAGCTCTACGGCAAGGCGATCACCGAGACGTACACCCCGCACTGCGCGTGGTCGTACGCCGAGGGCGCGATCCTCGCCGAGGCGTTCAAGAAGATGGAGGAGCCCACCCGGGCGTCGTTCATGGAGGCGCTGCACTCGATCGAGGACTTCCAGGCCCCGCTCCTGCTCGACGGCATCACGGTCAACACCACCGACCGCACGCTGCCGGCGATCCAGGGTCTGACCCTCGTGCAGTTCAACGGCCAGGGCTACGGTCCGGTCCAGTAACGCCTGACACCGCGGAACGCCCCCGGCTCCTTCGGGACCGGGGGCGTTTCGCGTGCCGCGCTAGCTCGGCAGCACCGGGATCGTGAGCGTCGCGTCGTACCGCCCGCCCGTGTGCAGCACCTGCGGTCCGCGGTTGAGGTCGCTCTCGTGCCGCGCGTGCACGAGCGGCTTCGGATAGTGCTTGAGGTCGTGCCCCTGCACGACGAGCACGAGCGACTCCCCCGCCGCGAAGCGGGTGCCCGAGGGCAGGATCTCGAGGTCGAGCCGCGTCGGGCCGTCGGCCTCGAGCGGCAGCTCCCGACGGTGGGCGAGCACGGGCAGGAAGTCGGTCGAGCGCTCGGCGTCGAGCTCGCGGTGGGAGGCCCGGATCCAGCCGAGCGCGACGGGGCCGTCCTCGAACTGGGCGTAGTAGGCGAAGGGCACGATCCCGCCCGCCGCGTCGCGCTTGAACAGACCGACGAAGACGTCCAGGTCGGTCGCCTCGGGAGCCTCGACGTAGAGGGTCGCGCGCGCGTGGCCGACGACATCCGCGGCGGTCGCGAAGCGGTGCTCGAAGACGACCCGGGATGCCGCGAACGGGTCGCCGAGGCCGTGGTACGTCGCGCTGGACTCGGCGGCCACCGGGGCGTCGCTCAGCGTCCCGCTGCGGGCGTCGAGGTGGAGGGTGCGGTACGCGACCTCGGGCAGCGGCCACGCCGTGCCGTCGACGAACGAGCCCACCCCGTACCGCTCGCGCAGCTCGACCCGCACGGGCGGCCACGCGTCGAGGCCCGAGTCGCGCCCGAGCAGGAAGTGGTCGAAGAACTGCCGCTGCAGCTCGACCATCTCGGGACGGTAGTACTCGGCCCACTTCTTGGCTCCGTGCACGTACAGCCACTTCTGCGGGCTCGAGATGCGTCGGAAGCCCTCGAGCGTGCCGCGCGTGTGCAGCCCCTGGTCGGTCCACGACGCGACGACGAAGGCGGGCACGCTGATCGCCTCGAGGTCGGCGGCCTTCGACGCCCAGAAGTCGTCGAACAGCGGATGCTCGCGGTTCTCGCGCTCGAGGTCCTCGATCTCGCCCGTAGAGGCGCCCCAGCGCTCCCAGATGTAGGGCCAGAACGACGTCTCCGGGATGCCGCCGTGCCGGGCGACCTCGCGGTAGGTGTCCGACCAGCCCTCCCACGGGTTGATGGCCGCGAGGTGCGGCGGCCGCAGCCCGGCGACGCGCCACTGCGCGACGGTGAGGTAGGACACCCCGGTGAGCCCGACGCGGCCGTTCGACCAGGGCTGCACGCCGGCCCATTCGATGAGGTCGAAGAAGTCCTCGGCCTCCTCGGGCGAGAGGTAGGACGCAGGTCCCTTCGCGTACCAGGTGCCCGGGATGTCGGCGATGACGAGCGCGTAGCCGCGCGGCACCCAGTAGACGGGATCGGGTCCCTCGAACGTCGTGAGCTCGCTCATCCACTCGGGCTCCGCCCCGCTCGTCGGATAGATCTGCCCGATCGGCGCCGGATCGTGCTTGCCGTACGGCGACCACGCGATGAGCACGCCGGCGGGCGCCCCCGACTCCGGTCGGTAGACGTCCGCCTGCACCGTGCGGCCCGAACGCGCGACGACCTCGACGTCGCGGTCGATGAGCATGCCGGGATGCGTCTCCTGCCGCGGATGCGGCGGCCTGCCGGCCCGCGACTCGGGCGTGCTGCGCGGCGGACGGGTGGGATAGGGAAAGGACATCGTCGTCTTCCTCCTGAGGGGTCTGCTCCGACGCTAACCGCGGCGGGCGTCGGAGGCCGGATCTAGCCTCACGGGATGGGAAAGCTCCTCTTCGACACCGCGACCACGATCAACGGCTGGATCGCCGACGAGCAGAACTCGCTGGCCTGGCTCTTCGCGGTCGAGGGCGGCGAGCAGCCCGACGACGGCCTGTTCCCGACGACGGCGACCGTCATGGTCGAGGGTTCGACGACCTACGAGTGGGTGCTCGCGGAGTCCGACATCCTGGCCCACCCCGAGAAGTGGCGCGAGTTCCACGGCGATCGTCCGACCTTCGTCTTCACGACCCGCGAGCTCCCCGTGCCGGAGGGCGCCGACATCCGGTTCGTCTCGGGGCCGGTGGCCGACGCGCTGCCGGCGATCCGCGAGGCCGCCGGCGACGGCGACGTGTGGATCGTGGGCGGCGGAGAGCTCGCGGGCCAGTTCCTCGACGCCGGCGCGCTCGACGAGATCGCGATCTCGATCGCGCCCGTGGCACTCGAGGGCGGCGCCCCGCTCTTCCCTCGCCGCCTCGAGTCCGACCGGCTGCGCCTGGTCTCCGCCGAGAAGGTCGGCCAGTTCGCTCGCGTGGTATACGCCGTAAGCTGACGCCGTCGCGCGGCGGTCGGGCGAGGCACGACGGCGACCGCCGCCGGACGAGGTCGACGGGCAGCACCCGTGCGGTCAACGCTGCGGCGCGTGCGCCCGCACGAGGGCGGGGAGGTGCGCGGGCTCGCACTCGAACTCGTCGGAGCCGAGCTCCTCGGCGCTCATCCAGCGCCAGTCGACGACGTCGACCTGCTCCTCCTCGGTCCAGCCCGCGCGCGACGGCGCGAACTCCCCCACGCGCAGGGCGTACCACGCCCAGCGCCCGGTGTCGTAGGGGTGCCAGCGCTGATCGGGGTCGAAGTCCTCCTCGAGGAACGGCGCGGGCACGGCCCCGAGCCGAAGCCCGGTCTCCTCGAAGGTCTCGCGGATCGCGGCCGCCGCGAAGTCCTCGCCCGGATCGACGCCGCCTCCGGGCGTGATCCAGCGCGGCGGCACGGCCCGGTCCTTGCCGTACTGCAGGAACATCAGCACCCGGTCGGCCTCGTCGAACAGCAGCACGCGCGCCGTCGCGCGGAAGGTCACGCGCGCGTCGGCTTGTGGTCGAGGAAGCCGCTCACGTCGCCGACGTAGCGCACGCGGTCCTCGGGGAGGGGGTCGACGGCCGCGCGGGCGACCTCGGCGGCGAACTCCGCCACGGAGTACAGCTTCCCCGCGTCCTCGCGGCGGGCCTCGATCGCCCCCGGCCGCGCCCGGTCGAGCAGCGTCGCGGTGATGGTGCCCTCGATCATGTCGCCCGAGACGACGACGAAGCCGATGCCCTTCCCGTCGAGCTCCGGGATGCGGGCGCGCAATGCGTCCTCGCCGGCGCGCTTGCTCTTGGCGACCTGCACGTATTCGGGCATCGTCGGCACCGTCTCGATGAAGTGCGCCTGGTGGCTCGTGACGAAGACGATCCGCGATCCCTCGCCGAGCAGCGGGAGGGCCGTCTCGAGCGCGTTGACCTGCGCGTCGCGGTTGAGCTTCATGGCGTAGTCCGCCTCCATGCCGCCCTCCATGCCGCCCGAGGCGTTGAGCACGAGGAGGTCGAGGCCGCCCCACGCGTCGGAGATCGTCTGGAACATGCCGGCGACCGAGACGGGGTCGGTGAGGTCGCCGCCGACCGGGATCGCCTCGCCGCCCGCGGCCTCGATCTCGGCGATCAGCTTGAGGGCGCGCACCTCCTTGTTGCGGAAGTTGATCGCGACCTTCGCGCCCGCGGCGGCGAGGTACTTCGCGGTGTCGGCGCCGATGCCGCGCGACGAGCCGGTGACGAGGGCCCGCTTCCCGGCGAGGGATCCGGCGGGGAGAACGGGGGCTGAAGACTCGGTGCTCACGGTTCCCGAGACTATCGCTCTGGTAGGTTCGGGTCATGGATCTCCTGGTCGAGTGGGGCTGGGTCCTCTGGCTGGCCCTCATCCTCGTGTTCGTGATCATCGAGGTGTTCACCCTCGACTTCACGTTCCTCATGCTCGCCGGCGGCAGCCTCGGCGGCCTCGTCGCGGGCTTCCTCTCGGCCCCCCTCTGGGCGCAGGTCATCGTCGCGGGCGTGCTCGCGCTCCTCCTCATCTTCCTCGTGCGGCCCTCGCTCCTGCGGGCCTTCCGCAAGGGCGGCGATCCCACGCCGAGCAACATCGAGGCCGTGCTCGGCCTCACCGGCACGGTGGTGCGGGAGTTCGCCGACCACCGCGGCCAGGTGAAGCTCGCGAACGGCGAGACGTGGACCGCGCGCCTCGTCGACGACCACGACTCGGGCGAGCTCGCGGAGGGCGCGCGTGTCGTCGTCCAGCGCATCGACGGGGCCACGGCCGTCGTCGTCCCCGCCCCCAAGCCCACGGCATCCGCACCGGCTGCCGAGAAGTAAGGAGACGGCCTCATGAACGACGCCGCCATGTTCAACACGGTGATCCTCTGGATCGTCGTCGCGATCGTCGTGATCTTCGTGTTCACGATCATCGCCCGCTCGATCCGCATCATCCCACAGGCGTACGCCGGCATCGTCGAGCGGCTCGGCCGCTATCACAAGACGCTCACGCCGGGCCTCAACATCCTCGTGCCCTTCATCGACCGGCTGCGCCCGCTCGTCGACATGCGCGAGCAGGTCGTGTCCTTCCCGCCGCAGCCCGTCATCACCGAGGACAACCTCGTCGTCTCGATCGACACCGTCGTCTTCTTCCAGGTGACGGATGCCCGCGCCGCGACGTACGAGATCGCCAACTACCTCGGCGCCGTCGAGCAGCTCACGACGACGACGCTGCGCAACGTCGTCGGTGGCCTCAACCTCGAGGAGGCGTTGACCTCCCGCGACAACATCAACGGGCAGCTGCGCATCGTGCTCGACGAGTCGACCGGCAAGTGGGGCATCCGCGTGAGTCGGGTCGAGCTCAAGGCGATCGACCCGCCCGTGTCGATCCAGGACTCGATGGAGAAGCAGATGCGCGCCGAGCGTGACCGCCGCGCGCAGATCCTCACCGCCGAGGGCACCAAGCAGGCCGCGATCCTCCAGGCCGAGGGCTCGCGACAGGCGAGCATCCTCGAGGCCGAGGGTGACGCGAAGGCGCAGGTGCTCCGCGCGCAGGGCGAGGCCGAGGCCATCCAGACGGTCTTCAACGCGATCCACGTCGGGAACCCGGACAGCAAGCTCCTCGCGTACCAGTACCTCCAGACGCTGCCCAAGCTCGCGGAGGGCGAGAGCAACAAGCTCTGGATCATCCCGAGCGAGCTCACCGAGGCCCTCAAGGGCATCGGCGAGGGCTTCTTCGCGCCTCGTGACACCCCGCCGAGCAAGTAGTCGCCGGGATCAGGGACCGCCGACCTACTTCAGCCCCGCTCCCCCGCGGGTGCTCGCGCACCGCGGGCTCGCGCTCGACGCGCCCGAGAACACGCTGCTCGCCTTCGCGAAAGCGGTCGCGCTCGGGGTGACGCACGTGGAGACCGACGTGCACGGCTCGGCCGACGGCGTCGCCATGGTGAGCCACGACCCCGATCTGGCGCGGCTCGCCGGCCGCAAGGTCAAGGTCGGCCAGCTCACGTCGCACGAGCTGCGGCGGATCCCGCTCGGCCAGGGCCAGGGATTCTGCTCGCTCGCCGAGGCGCTCGACGCCTTCCCCGACACGCGCTTCAACATCGACATCAAGTCGGCCGACGCGATCGCCCCGACCGTCGCGGCGATCCGGGACGCCGGGGCGACCGGGCGCGTGCTCGTCGGGTCGTTCAGCCCCGAGCGGCGCCTCGCCGTCGTGCGGCAGCTGCCCGGCGTCGCGACCTCGGTGTCGTCGCGCGGCGCGCTCGCGGCGGTCACGGC
>JAEWKY010000297.1 GCA_023457615.1 Actinomycetes bacterium
GGTGTAGGCGGGCGACGCGCCCGCGCCGTCCGCCGGCGTCGCGGTGCCGCCGAAGCCGCTGATGTAGCCGCGGAACGACGCCTTGAATCCCCACGTGAGCGACGACGCGGTCGCGCTGCCGGGGGCCGCGGAGGCGGAGGGGGCGGGCAGGCTCAGCCCCGCGAGGGCGAGCAGGAGGCTCACCAGGATCGCGAGGGGCCGGAAGGCGGCGGGGAACGCGGACGTGCTCATCGGGCTCTTTCGTGAGGGGGAACGCGAGCCCGGAGTTAGCTAAGGCTCAGCTAACCTCGACCGTAGAGAAGTCCTCACGAGTTGTCAAAGGCAAGCCTTACCTAAGCACGTGCGCGGGCCGCGCGGGAACGGAACCCCCCGTCCTCCGGTTGAATAGGGAGGCGGCCGGCACCGGACGCCGGATCGCACCGAGAAGGACACGACATGGACACCACCGGCAAGGACTACGCCGTCGACAAGACCGACGAGCAGTGGCGCGAGGAGCTCAGCCCCGAGCAGTACCGCGTGCTCCGCGAGGCCGGTACCGAGCGCGCGTGGACGGGCGAGCTGCTCGACGAGCACCGCTCGGGCCTCTACACGTGCGCGGCCTGCCAGGCGGAGCTCTTCAAGAGCGGCACGAAGTTCGACTCGGGCTGCGGCTGGCCCTCGTTCTACGACTCGGTGAACCCGGATGCCGTCGAGCTCATCGAGGACCGCTCGCTCGGGATGGTGCGCACCGAGGTGCGCTGCGCGAACTGCGGCTCGCACCTCGGCCACGTCTTCGACGACGGCTTCGGAACCCCCACCGGTCTGCGCTACTGCATGAACTCGCTCTCCCTCGGGTTCACCGCCGAGCCGTGACGACGGGACCGATCGCGGAGGGGATGCGGCGCCGCCGATCCCAGCCGTCGGTGACCGACGCCGCCCCCACCAAGCGCGAGCTGCTCCCGCTGATCGAGGCCGCGGCCTCCGTCGCCGACCACGCCTCGCTCCGGCCGTGGCGCGTGATCGCGCTGCGCGGCGACGCCCGCTCGCGCCTGGGCGCGGCGCTCGCGGAGGCGAGCGGGCTCGAGGGCGGGGCCGCGGAAAAGATGGCGCAGAAGCCGCTGCGCGCGCCCCTGCTGCTCGCCGTCGTCGTGTCGCCGAAGCGCAGCCACAAGGTGCCCGACTGGGAGCAGGAGACGGTCGCCGCGGGGGTCGCGCACGCCCTGAGCCTCGTGCTCGACGAGGCGGGCTGGGGCGTCATGTGGCGCACGGGCCTCTCCACCCGCTCCGGCGCGGTGCACCGGATGCACGGGCTCGGCCCCGACGAGCGCCTGCTCGGCTGGCTCTACGTCGGGGGCAAGGCGAAGAAGGAGAAGAGCGGGCGCCGCAAGCCCGTCAAGGCGAAGGACTACCTCGAGACGCTGCGCTGACCGCGCCGCGGCGAGGGGATCGCCGCGACGGCCACCGCAACGAGCACGAGCGCGGTGCCGAGGATCGTCACGAAGTGCAGCGCGTCGCCCGTGAGCGGCAGCAGCACGTCGAAGCCGACGGAGGCGACGAGCTGGCCCGCGAGCACCGAGAGCCCCATGAGCAGCACGCCCGTCGTGCGCACGATGACCGTCTGCGCCGCGATGAAGATGCAGCCGTTGAGACCGCCGAGGTAGAGCCACCACTCCCCCGGGAACGTCGGGGTCGTCGGCGCGACGACGAGATGGATGCCGAGCGCGACGACGAGCACCGCCGTGCCGACGACGAAGTTGCCGAACGTCGCGGCGATCGCCGACCGCGCGACCTGTCGCACCTGACCGTTGACCGCCTGCTGCCAGCCGACCAGCAGGCCCGCGATCAGCGGGATCACGAGCGCCCACACGGGGATGTCGGGGCGCAGCCGGTCGGACACCGCGATGCCGACGGCGACGACGGCCAGCGCGGCGCCGATCAGCCGCTGCGGCGTGGCCGGCGTCGCCGGCATCCGCGCGAGCCCGCGGTGGTCGAGCAGCAGCGAGCTCACCGTCTGGCCGCAGACGACCGCGATCGTGTACATCGCGACGCCGAGCAGGCCGACCGTGAGCCCCTGCCCGAGCACGAACACCGCGCCCCCGACGCCGCCCGTGACGAGCCACCACGGGATGTCGCGCGCACGCAGCGCCGACACGACGCGCGCCGTGCCTCGCCGCGCGGACGGCACGACGACGACGAGGATCGCGAGGAGCACGAGACCGGAGCCGAACGAGAGCACGGCGACGAGGAAGCCGTCGCCCAGGCGCTGGCCGAGCTCGCCGTTCAGCCGCGTCTGCAGGGCGACCAGCACCCCCGTGCCGAAGGCGGCGACGAGCGCGACGACGAGGCGCGCGCGGGACGTCTCGGGCGGGATCGGGGAGCTCATCGGGAGGAGGGGCCTGCTCGGTAGCGGTCGCGGCGGAGGTGTCGGCCCTTCCCGCGGTCGCGGGCCGTGACGGTGGGAGTCGACTGCCGAAGGTTCGGACAGATCATCCTGGCATCCGCGCGCACGTGATCGCTGCCATCCCCGTCGATGCGGGCCGAGCACGGTCGGCGCCGCGCACGGTGGAGCGGCTCCCGACCGAGCCCCCGAAGGGAATCGAACCCTTGGCATCCTTATTACAAGTAAGGCGCTCTACCACTGAGCTACAGGGGCCTGCGCGACGCGCGGGCCCGAGTCTACGGCGTCGGGGTCGGGGTGGGCGTCGGCGTGGGCGTCGGGTTCTCGCTGAACGACAGCCCGGCGGCGCGTGCGACGAACTGCGCGAACTCGTTCGGGTCGAACGCCGTCGTGTAGGCGAACTCCTGCCCGTTGACGATGATCGTCGGGGTCGACTCGATCGCCTCGACGTCGGTTCCCGGGATGGGGCCGGCGAGCGCGCGGTTGGTGGCGTCCTTCACCCAGCGGTAGAAGCGGTCCTCGTCGATGCACTCCTCGACGTCGGCGAGCGACCCGACCCCCGCGCGCGCGGCGAGCGCGACGAGCTCCTCGTCGGAGTGGCCGTCGGAGTTCTCCTCGGGCTGGTCGGCGAAGAGCGCCTCGTGGAAGGCGAAGAAGTCGTCGGGCGCGAACTCCGCGACGCACGCGGCGGCGTTCGCGGCGCGCAGCGAGTACGGCGACTTCGAGGTGAACATCGCGATCGGGTGGTACTCGACGGTCGCGGCCTCGTTCGCGAGCCACTCGCGCAGCTGGTCGCCGTTGCGCTCCTCGAAGAGGCCGCAGTTGGGGCAGAGGTAGTCGTAGTAGATCTTGATGTCGACGAGCTCGGTCGGATTCGACTCCGAGGCGACGGGAGTCTGCCCGACGGCGAGCGCCGGGGTCTCGACGGCCCGGAAGTCGACGCCGATCTTGATGCCGTCGCTCAGCATGTTCTGCGGCCCGCGGCTCGCGGGTCCGCGCGCGTTCATGAGCACGAGGGTGATGACGAGCCCGACGACGAGCACCCCGCCGACGATCGAGAGCAGGACGGTCGCGCGGCGACGCAGATCGCTCTTGCGGTGCGCGGCGCGCAGCTCGCGTGCGCGCTCCCGCGCGGCTTCGCGCGACTCGCTCATGGATCCTCGCCTCACTGGCCTCGATGGATGACGGAGGGCGGCGCCAAGTTACTGCACCGTCGCGGCGCCGGGCAAACGCAGGGGCGTGCGCGCCGACAGATCAGCCTAGGGCGCGTCGCTGGGAGCGGGCCGGACGGGGCCTGGACGCGAACGCCCCGGTCGGCGGCCCGTGCGCGACGTGCCATAATCGGGGGGTGTCCGCCGATGACGTCGGACTCGTCTCACCCATTCACCACGGATCGTTCGGCACGTACCTGCCGATGAAGGGAAGTACTGCACGCATGGCTACCGTCACGTTCGACAAGGCCAGCCGGATCTACCCCGGCTCCACCCGCCCCGCGGTCGACCAGATCGACCTGGAGGTCGCCGACGGCGAGTTCCTCGTCCTGGTCGGACCCTCCGGCTGCGGGAAGTCCACCACCCTGCGCATGCTCGCCGGCCTCGAAGAGGTCAACTCGGGCCGCATCCTCATCGGCGACCGCGACATCACCGACGTGCCGCCGAAGGACCGCGACATCGCGATGGTGTTCCAGAACTACGCGCTGTACCCGCACATGACGGTCGCCGAGAACATGGGCTTCGCGCTCAAGATCGCGGGCGTCAACAAGGAGGAGCGCGCCGAGCGCGTGCTCGAGGCCGCGAAGCTGCTCGACCTCGAGCCCTACCTCGGCCGCAAGCCGAAGGCGCTCTCCGGCGGTCAGCGCCAGCGCGTCGCGATGGGTCGCGCGATCGTGCGTCAGCCCCAGGTCTTCCTCATGGACGAGCCGCTGTCGAACCTCGACGCGAAGCTCCGCGTGCAGACCCGCACCCAGATCGCCTCGCTCCAGCGTCGGCTCGGCGTCACCACGGTCTACGTCACGCACGACCAGACCGAGGCGCTCACGATGGGCGACCGCATCGCGGTGCTCAAGGACGGCGTCCTCCAGCAGGTGGGCTCGCCGCGCGACCTCTACGAGAACCCGCAGAACGTGTTCGTGGCCGGCTTCATCGGCAGCCCGGCGATGAACCTGTTCGACGCCGACATCGTCGACGGCGGCCTCAAGTTCGGCACCGGCACCGCGAAGATCGAGCGCGAGGTCACCGCCGGCACGAAGGCGAAGAAGGTCACGATCGGCGTGCGCCCCGAGGACCTCACGGTCTCGACGTCGGGCACCGGCCTCCCGGTGGAGGTCGACGTGGTCGAGGAGCTCGGCGCCGACGGCTACCTCTACGGCCACACCGAGATCGACGGTGCGCGCACCGAGATCGTCGTGCGGGTCGACGGCCGCAACCACCCGAACCCGGGCGACAAGATCGTCGTCAACCCGACGCCCGCGCACATCCACGCGTTCGACGTCGAGTCGGGCGAGCGGCTCTCGAAGCCGGTCGCTGCGAGCACCACGGCGTAGCACCCGCGTCCCGAAGGCCCCCGTCTCCTCCGAGACGGGGGCCTTCGGCGTCTTCTCCACATCCCGCGCCGGCCCTGGGGAGAGCCGTTGCCGCGGAGACGAGACTGCCGGTAGCGTTCCCTGCGGTGCTACTCATCCGTAGCATCCCCCGTCCGCGGGGTCATCAGAAACGGAGCATCTCGATGTCGAACCTCCTCACCCTCCCCCGCATCCGCACCGATCGACCGGCGTGGCTCATCCTCATCCCCATCGCGGCGGTCGTCGCGATGGGCCTGCTCACGGCGTGGTTCGTCTACTGCCAGATGCAGGGCGCCTGGCCCGCCCTCGACATGCCGTCCTGGACCTCCGGCGGCACGTGGAAGGTCTACTGCGCCCGCTAGGGCCGGTCGACGAGGGGAGGCAGGACGACGATGGACGACATCCTCGACGCGCACGCGCTCACGAAGCGCTACCGGCGCGCGACGGTGCTCGACGACGTCTCGATCACGATCGCGGCGGGCACGATCCACGGGCTCCTCGGCCCGAACGGGTCGGGCAAGACGACCTGTCTCCACCTCATCACCGGGCTGCTCGCCCCGGACGACGGCACGGCGATCGTCGGAGGCGTCGACGTCGCCTCTCCCGCGTCGCGGCGGCTGTTCGGCTTCGCCCCCGACGACCTGCCGCTGCCGGGAGCGCTCACCGGCCGCGAGTACCTCGCCCTGCACGATGCGCTGCGGGGGCGCGACGATCGGGCCCGCGCGTCGGAGCTGGGCGAGCTGCTGCGGATCGACGACGCGCTCGAGCGTCCGGTCGGCGACTACTCGCACGGCATGCGCCGCAAGCTCCAGCTCGTCGCGGCCGTCATGCACGATCCCCTCCTGCTCGTGCTCGACGAGCCGTTCCGCGGGCTCGACCCCGAGTCGGCGATCGCGCTCCGCGCCCTCCTCGTCGCCTTCGCCCGCTCCGGGCGCGCCGTGCTCGTCGCGACGCACGACCTCCTGCGCGCCGAGCGCGACTGCGCCGAGGTGACGATCCTCGACCGCGGCGCCGTCGTGGCCGCCGGGCCGCCGACCGCCCTCCTCGCGAGCCGTCCCGGCGC
>JAEWKY010000298.1 GCA_023457615.1 Actinomycetes bacterium
GCCGAGGAGGCCGCGCGGCTCGCCGTGCTGCGGCAGCATCAGGTCGAGGCGGCGCAGCGCGTGATCGCGGCCCTGCCCGCCGCGCTGGATGTCGCCGACCGCTCGGTCGCGCAGGCCCGCGTCGCGCTCGCCGCGGCCGAGGCCGACCGGGCCAAGCAGAACGAGGAGCTCACCGAGCTGCGCCGGGCCGAGAGCTCGCTGCGCGAGCGCCTCGCAGCCCTCAACGAGAACGTGCACGGCCTCGAGATGCAGGTCTACGAGAAGAAGCTGCACCTGTCGACCCTCCTCGAGCGCGCCGCCGAGGAGCTCGCGCTCGACGAGGACGTGCTCGTCGCCGAGTACGGCCCCGAGGTCGTGATCGTCGAGACGACCGAGGTCGACGGCGAGGAGGTCTCCACGGAGAGGCCGTTCGCGCGGGCCGAGCAGGAGGCCCGGCTCGCCGCCGCCGAGCGGAAGCTCGGGCAGCTCGGGCGGGTGAACCCGCTCGCGCTCGAGGAGTTCGAGGCTCTCGAGCAGCGTCATCGCTTCCTCACCGAGCAGCTCGCCGACCTCACCGCGACCCGCAAGGATCTGCTGACGATCATCGAGGAGATCGACGAGAAGATGCAGGACATCTTCGCGTCGGCGTTCGAGGACACCAAGGCGGCCTTCAACGCGGTGTTCCCCGTGCTGTTCCCGGGCGGCACGGGCAGCATCCACCTCACGGAGCCCGACGACCTGCTCGCGACGGGCGTCGAGGTGACCGTGAAGCCCGCCGGCAAGAAGATCGAGCGCCTCTCGCTGCTCTCCGGCGGCGAGCGCTCGCTCGCGGCGGTCGCGCTGCTCATGGCCATCTTCAAGGCCCGCCCGAGCCCGTTCTACATCATGGACGAGGTCGAGGCGGCGCTCGACGACGCCAACCTCGGGCGCCTCCTGACGGTCATGGAGGACCTGCGCACCGACTCGCAGCTCATCGTCATCACGCACCAGAAGCGCACGATGGAGATCGCGGATGCCCTCTACGGCGTCTCCATGCGCCAGGACGGCGTCTCGGCCGTCGTCGGCCAGCGCGTGGGAGATCGCGCCGCGGCGAACTGACCCGATAATGTCAGGCGCCATGAGGCGCTGGATGGCTCTGATCGCGCTGACGGCGCTCGCGACGCTCGGGATGCCGACCGCCGCATCCGCGGACGAGGCCGACTGCGACGGCAACGGCTTCACCGGCGGAAGCGCGTCGGCGACCTACTTCCAGCCCGAGGCCGCGCTGCTCCCGCCCGCCCTGCTGCGCAGCGGCTTCGACTGCGCCATCAAGGCGGGACCCGAGCCGTTCGACCAGCGGCTCCAGGCCGACGGCACGTATCTGACCTCAGTGAGCTTCCGACTGATCTACGTCGACTTCACGATCGAGGATCTCGTCGCGCTGTTCCGCGATCTCGAGGAGGAGGGGTGGGCCGACGGACGCCAGATCAACCTCGTCTTCGACGCCGACGGCGGCGACGACCAGCTCTCGGGCATCGGGGCCGACGAGCTCGCGGCGCTCGACCCCGCTCCCGGCTACGTCGGAGCACGATTCAGCAACGGCCCCGACGTGCCGCCCCCGTCGACGCTCGGGCGGAACATCTACGAGCTCACCTGGACCAACGGCAGCGAGCTCTACCAGAGCCCCACCGGCATCCTCGACCGGCCGATCCTCGAGGCCGACATCATCCTCACCGAGCCCTTCCGCGTCGCCCCCGGGCTCGACGATCCGTCGACGCTCAGCGAGCTGCGCACCATCCAGGACGCCGCGCCCACCGGCGTGCAGTGGGCCGTCATCGGCACGGGATCGCTCATGCTCATGCTCGTCGTCGGGTGGCCCTCCACGCTCCTCAACTCGGTCGTCGGCTCCCGGTACCAGCAGCTGCAGCGGTGGTTCCGCGGGCTGTTCTCCCGGCGGAAGGAGGCGCCGCCCGCTCCCGACGGCACGATCCGTCGCTCGCGGCTCCCCGGCTGGCTCATGTGGCCGGGCTTCGCGCTGGCCGCGATCCTCGGTGCGTTCGTCGATCCCGACTTCGGGTTCAACCTCATGTCGCTGCGTCTCGTCGTGACGCTGTTCCTGAGCTTCCTGCTGTTCAACCTCGCGGCCTGGGCGATCGTGCGCCGCGTCGCCGTGCGGCTGCAGCCCGACGCCGATCCGTACCTGCGGTTCCGCTGGGGCTCGCTCGTGCTCGTGATCGCCGCCGTGATCATCGCGCGCGTCCTCGGTCTCGAGCCGGGCGTCATCTTCGGCCTCGTCGCGGGCATCGCCTACGCGACGACGCTCCAGGCGGCGAAGAGCGCGGTGGTCACGATCGTCGGCTCGGCGTTCGGTCTCGCGCTCGCGATCGTCGCCTGGATCGGCTACTCGGTCCTCGCCCCCGTCCCCGTCGACCATGCCGCCTACGTCTTCCTGGTCGAGTTCCTCGCGGGCGTCACCGTCAAGGGCGTGTCGTCGCTGCCGCTCTCGCTCCTGCCGCTCGGCAACCTCGACGGCGCGAAGCTGTTCGGCTGGAGGAGGCTCGTCTGGGGCGCCTCCTACGTCGCCGGACTCGCCGCGTTCATGGTCGTGCTGCTCACCATCCCGAAGTCGTGGGGCGCGATCCCCGGCGACTTCCTGCGCTGGCTGATCGTGTTCGGCGTCTACGCACTCCTCGCCCTCGTGGTCTGGGCGGTGAACGCACGGCTGCTCAGGCGGAATCCGCTGCCGCCCGAGAAGGAGCAGGGCGACCAACCCGACGCGATCACGCTCGACTGACCGTGCGCATCGTCGTCTCGGGCACCCACGCGTCCGGCAAGAGCACCCTGGTCGCGGCGTTCGCGACGGCGCATCCCGGGTTCGCGGTGCTCGGCGACCCGGCGGAGGCGTTCGACGAACCGGGGAGCGACGCGTCGTCGTTCGTCGCGCAGCTGCGCCTCGCCTCGTCGCGGCTCCTGGCCCGGCCCGCCGCCCCGCGGCTGATCGCCGAGCGCGGGCCGCTGGACTTCCTCGCCTACCTCGGCGCGCTCGACCTGCTGCGACGCCCGGGCCGCGCCGACGTGCCGGAACGCGATCGGATGCGCGCTGCCGACGCGCTCGCGACCCTCGACCTGCTCGTGCTGCTGCCGCTCTCCCCGCGCGACGGCATCCACGTGCCCGACGACGAGGACCCGGAGCTGCGCGAGGCGATGGAGGAGGTGCTGCTCGAGCTCGCCGACGACCCCGACCTCGTCGGGGACGTGCCGGTGCTCGAGCTCGGCGGCTCTCCCGAGCAGCGGCTCGCCGCGCTCGAGGCCGCGGCGCTCACTCCGGAGTGATCAGAACGGGTACTGATCCTTTGCCTCGGCCGCGGCGGCCTTGTCGTCGGTCTTCGCCTCGAGGTAGGCGAACGCCGAGGTCGCGTTGTTCGCGGTGGCGACGGCTTCGGTCGCGCTCTGCTGGGCCTTGTCGCTCTGAGCCGAGCCGAACCAGAAGCCGAGCACGAGGGTGACGAACGAGCCGACGAGGGCCAGCACCGACTTCGCGGTGTCGACGGC
>JAEWKY010000299.1 GCA_023457615.1 Actinomycetes bacterium
CCGCGACGGCGCCCTCCGCGAACAGCGCGCCGTCGGTCGTCTCGCCCGGCAGCGCGACGAAGATCGAGCCCGGCCCGACGAGCCGGGAGTCGGTCTCGACGCTTCCCGACACGACGGTCGCGGCGTCGCCCCGCACGAGCGCACCGCCGAGCGCCTCCGCGATCTCGGCGAGCCCGAGGGCGATCACCAGCCGGCCTCGCGCAGCGCCGCCCGGGCGAGCTCGCGGGCCGAGTAGGGCGTGCGCACGCCCTCGATGTCGCGGTAGTCCTGATGCCCGGGGCCGGCCCAGAGGATCGAGTCGCCCTCCTTCGCGAGCCCGACGGCCGCGACGATCGCCGCCTCGGGCGGGCTCACCTCGAGCGTCTGCTCCGGCTGATCGGTCGCGAGCGCGGCCCCGGCGAGCAGCTGGGTGCGGATCCGCTGCGGGTCCTCGAAGCGGGGGTGGTGGTCGGTGATGACGAGGATGTCGCTGCCCTGCGCCGCGACCCGTCCCATCTCGGAGCGCTTGGTGGCATCCCGGTCGCCGTCGGCCCCGAAGAGCATGATCGTCTTGCCGGTCGTGAACTGCCGCACCGCGGCGAGGGTGTTCTCGAACGCGTCGGGGCTGTGCCCGAAGTCGACGTACACCGAGGGGCCGCGGTCGCCCGAGACGCGCTCGGTGCGGCCGGGCAGGTAGGCGCGGATGCCGCCGTCGGCGTCGAGCGCGGCGCCGATCGCCTCGAGCTCGAAGCCCGCCTCGACGAGCATGACGATGCCGAGCGCGGCGTTCGCGGCCATGTGCCAGCCGATGAGGGGCTCGCGCGTGACGAGGCTGCGCCCCTCGGGTCCGCTCAGCCGGAACTCCGTGAAGGTCGGCGTCGCGTCGAGGATCTCGACCGTCCAGTCGGCGCCCTCGAGATCGGCGGCGGAGGCGTGGCCGACCGTCGCGATCGTCGTGACCGGGATGCGCGCCTCCTCGACGACGCGGGCGCCCCAGGCCGTGTCGAGGCAGACGACCGCGCGCTTCGCGAGCTCGGGCTGGAAGAGCGGCAGCTTGGCCTGCAAGTAGCGCTCCATGGCCTGCTCGACCGTCTCGCCCGGATAGTCGTCGAGGTGGTCGTGACTGAGGTTCGTGAAGCCCGCGACGTCGAACAGCAGTCCGTCGACGCGGTGATGGGTGAGCGCCTGCGCGCTCACCTCGACCGCGACCGCGCGCACCCCGCTCTCGCGCATCCGGGCCAGGAGGGCGTGCATCTCGCTCGCCTCGGGGGTCGTCAGCCGGCTGACGATCGTCAGCTCGCCGATGTGACGCTCCGACGTCGACGAGAGGCCCGTGACGAGTCCGAGCTGCCGGAGCACCGCCTCGAGGAGGTACGACGTCGAGGTCTTGCCGTTCGTCCCCGTCGTGCCGAACAGCAGCGGCGGCTGCTCGCGCGTGCGGTAGACCCAGGCGGCGATCTCGCCGAGCGCGAGACGCGGGTCCTCGACGAGGAGGATCGGCAGCCCCGCGTCGGCCGCGAGCTCCGCCCCGTGGGCGTCGGTGAGGACGGCGACCGCGCCGCCCTCGCGCGCCTGCGCCGCGTAGGCGGCGCCGTGGCCCTTGAGCCCCTGGACGCCGACGAACAGGTCGCCGGGATGCAGGTCGGCCGTCGAGAGGGTCACGCCCGTGACCTCGAGGCCGTCGACGGCGCCGCGGTGCTCGATCCCGAACTCCTGCACGAAGCCGGCGAGCGAGCGGGGCGACGGGTGCTCGGGTCGGAGGACCGGGGGGATCCGGGAACTCACCCGACTCCTCTCTGCTGGGGCCTCCCGGCTACCAGGTGAGCGGGAGTTCGGGCGCCGCCTCCCTCGAGGGCTGCACCCGGAAGGTCTTGATGACCTGCTCCATGATCGCGTTGAACGTGGGAGCGGCGGCGGCGGACGACTTCATGATATCGGGCTTGGCGAACGTGACCACGATCGCGTACTCGGGGGCGTCGGCGGGGAAGACGCCCGCGAGCGACACGATGCGCTCGGAGCCGTAGCGGCCGTTCTCGGCCACCTCGCCGGTTCCCGTCTTCGCGGCGAGACGGTAGTCCGGCACCGTGATCACCGAGCGGAGACCGCCCTGCGTCGCGACCGTCTCCATCATCTGCAGCGTCGTGTCGGCGGCGTATTCGCTGACCACGCGCTCGCCCGTCGCGACCGGCACGTCCGTCCAGGTGCCGTCGGGATGCTCGCAGCCCGACACGAGCGTGAGCGGCATCCGGACGCCCCCGTTGCCGAGGGTCTGGTAGAGGCTCACCATCTGCGCGCTCGTCGCCGTGATGCCCTGGCCGAACATCTGCGTCGCAGCCGTCACGGAGTCGCTCGCCGTCTCGCCGGGCGTGCGCACGAGGCCGTGGTTGCCGTCGACGTCCTCGCCGAGGAAGTCGACCGCGGTCGGCTGGCCGAAGCCGAACTTCTGGAAGTAGTCGTAGCGCTGCTGGAGCGTCAGCCGGTTGCTGAGCATGACCGTGCCGATGTTCGAGGAGTTCATGAGGATGCCGGTGGCGGTCCAGCGCAGGTCGCCGTGCGAGAAGACGTCGGTGATGTTCTCCCCCGCCGGCAGTCCCTCGGTGTAGTTGCCCGGCACGACGAGCTGGGTGTCCGGCGTGATGAGGCCCTGGTCGAGCAGTGCGGCGAACGCGACGGGCTTCATGATCGACCCCGGCTCGAACGGGGCGACGAAGCTGCGCGCTCCCGCGTCGTTCCGACCGACCGAGTTCAGGTCGTTGGGGTCGATCGAGGGCCAGTCGGCGGCGGCGACGATCTCACCGGTCGCGACGCGCACGACCATCGCCGTGCCCCAGTCGGCCCCGACCTCGGTGCCGCGCTCGGCGAGCTTCTGCTGCGCGAACCACTGGAGGTCGGCGTCGATCGTGAGGTGCACGGTGCCGCCGTCGGAGGGCTCCTTCTCGACCACGAGGCTGCCCGGCAGCCGCACCCCGTCGGCGCCGCGCTCGTAGGTGGACTCGCCGTTCTCGGCGGCGAGGCACTCGTCCCAGCGCCGCTCGGTGCCCGCGAGCGGCTCGTCGGCGCCGATGAAGCCGACGAGGTTGCCGGCGATCGCGCCGCTCGGATAGATCCGGGACGGCCGCATGTCGGAGTAGACCCAGCCGATGTCGAGGTCCCACACGGCCGTGAAGGTGTCGAGATCGACCGCCTTGACCAGGTAGGCGAACAGCGACTCGCGGTCGGCCTCGAGCGCCGCCTGCAGGTCGGCGGCGACCGCGCCGGTGAGCTCGGCGATCTTCGCGATCGCCTCGGTGGTCGGCACGTCGACGCGCGCGCCGTCGACCATCATCGCGGTGCGCCCGGTCTCCCAGTCGACGTTCGCGGGCGCGGCCGTGATGTCGTAGCGCTCGACGCTGTCGGCGAGCGCGGTGCCGTTCGCGTCGACGATGCTCCCGCGCTCGCCGTAGGTCGGCACCGCGATCGTGCGCCGCGACTCGGCCGCGGTCGTGAGCTCCTCGGCGCGCACGACCTGCAGGTCGACGAGCCTCACGATGAAGACCGCGATGATCGCGAGCACCACGATCATGGTCAGCCGGAGGCGGCCGGCGGTGATCCGGGCGGAGGTCATGGCGGTGTCGTCCTACGGCGGCTCAGCGGGAGGTGGGCGAGGGGATCGTCCCAGTCGACGTCGGCGGCGCGGCGGTCGACCCGCCGGTTCCCGAGGAACCCGCAGCTTCGCCCGAGCCGGGCTGCCGGTCGACGAGCGTCGGCGCGACGAGCAGCGAGTTGCCGATCTGGTTGCCCGAGGAGCCCGTGAGCGAGCCTCCCGCGGGGGTCGGGTTCCCGCTCACGGCCCCGGTCGTGAGGTCGAGGAAGACGGGGTTGCCGCTCGCGATCATGCCGAGATGCTCGGCGTTCGCGGTCAGGTTCTGCGTCGAGGAGAGCACCTCGAGCCGCTCGGTGAGCGCCTGCTCCTGCCGCTGCAGGTCGCGCTGCGCGCGCTGCAGGTCGGAGATCCGGTAGGCGCCGTCGGCGAGGACGATGCTCAGCAGCAGCTGGGCCAGCAGGATCGCGCCGATGCCGGCCATCGTGACGACGGCCGGCAGGAGGCGCGGACGGGCCCGGCGCTGGGCGCGGGTGGGGGCGACCTCGAGGTGCCGTCGGGGCTGCTGGGGCGCGCGGACGGGACGCGGGGACGCGAGCGGGAGAGCGCTCATGCGGCTGCCTTCCGGAGACGTTCGGCCGCGCGGAGGCGGACCGGGGTGGCACGGGGATTGCGGGACTTCTCCTCGTCGGAGGCGAGCTCCGCACCGCGGACGAGGAGCCGGAGCTCGGGGGCGTGCTCGGGAAGCTCGACGGGGAGGCCGCGCGGGGCGGTCGAGACGGCGCGCGACTGGAGCTCCCGCTTGACGATGCGGTCCTCGAGCGACTGGTAGGAGAGCACGACGATGCGGCCGCCCACCTCGAGGGAGTCGAGGGCGTCCGGGAGGGTGCGCGCGAGCACGTCGAGCTCGCCGTTCACCTCGACGCGCAGCGCCTGGAAGACGCGCTTCGCCGGATGTCCGGCGTTCTTCACCGCCGCGGGCGTCGCATCCTGGAGGAGGTCGACGAGCTGAGCCGAGGTCGCGATCGCCCCCGAGCTGCGGGCGCCGACGATCGCCCGGGCGTAGCGCGCGGCGAGCTTCTCCTCGCCGTACTCCTGGAAGATGCGGCGCAGCGAGCCCTCGTCGTACTCGGCGAGGATGCGTGCCGCCGTGAGCGGGGCGGTCGGGTCCATCCGCATGTCGAGCGCGGCGTCGCGCGCGTAGGAGAAGCCCCGGTCGACGCGGTCGAGCTGCATCGACGACACGCCGAGGTCGTACAGGATGCCGCTCACCGCCGGGATGCCGAGATCGGCGAGCACGGTCGGGAGCGCATCCGACACCGCGTGCACGAGGTGCGTGCGCCCGGCGAACGGCCGCAGCCGCTCCCCCGCCAGGCGCAGCGCCTCCGGATCCCGGTCGATCCCGACCAGGGTGAGTTCGGGGAAGCGACGGAGGAAGGCCTCGGCGTGGCCGCCGAGACCCAGCGTGCCGTCGACGAGCACGGCGTCCGGCCGCGTGAGCGCGGGACCCAGGAGGTCGAGGCAGCGCTCGAGCATCACGGGCGTGTGCAGGGCGTCGCCCGCGGCGTCGGTGTCGAGGGTGTCGGTCATGGCGAGGGGCCCGGTCCACGGGATCCGATCCCCATCCGCTGCGACCTGCCTCCGGGGAAGTGAGGCAGGGTGCGCGGCTGAGGGTCGCATCCCGAGGTGCTCAGAAGAGGCCCGCGATCACCTCCCCGTCAGCGGCGGCGTACCCGGACTCGGTCGCGGTGTAGAACTCGTCCCAGGCCGCGGTGTCCCAGATCTCGGCACGCGTCCCGGCGCCGATCATCGTGAGCTCGCGGTCGAGGCCCGCGTACTCGCGGAGCATCGCCGGCACGGTGACGCGGCGCTGCTTGTCGGGGATCTCCTGCGTGGCGCCGGAGAGGAAGAGGCGGATGTAGTCGCGCCCCTCCTTCGTCGTGACGGGCGCGCTGGCCATGCGCTCGTGCACCTTCTCGAACTCGCGCTCGCTGTAGACGAAGACGCAGCGGTCGACGCCGCGGGTCATCACGAGGCCGCCGGAGAACTCGTCCCAGAACTTGGCCGGGAGGACGACACGGCCCTTCTCGTCGAGCTTCGGAGCGAAGGTCCCGAGCAACACGTGGCCACCTCCCCCTTACTCCGGCCAGACTGCGAGGTTGGAACCACTTTACTCCACTTTCCTCCCCAGACAACCACTTTGCGCCCCAATCGCTCCCCTGACACCCCCTCGGGGGGTGAGCGGGGGCGCGTCGACCAGGGCTCGCGGCCGTCAGCTCGAGGGCACGAAAAAAAGGCCGCCCCGAGGGGCGGCCTTCGTCAGATGCGGAGCGGGAGGGGGGTCAGTCCTGCTCGCGGCGCGGATCCCAGCGCTCGTTGACGGAGTCGAAGAGACCCGGGCGGCGGGCACCCGCGTCGCGCGCGTCGCGCGGCACGGTGAGCCGGCGCGGCGGGGCGAACCCGAGCATCGCGCCGAGGAACATCACGGCGAAGCCCGCGACGCCGACGAGCGGCAGCTGCACGACGACGCCCACGATGAGCAGCGCGATCCCGACGACACCGGCGACGATCGCGAGGGCGATGGCGGTGTGACTCGCGCGGAGCCGACGGCCCACCGTCGCGACGTCATCGGCGTCGTGATGGTAGAGACTGCGCTCCATCTCGTCGAGGAGGCGCTGCTCCTGCTCGGAAAGTGGCATGTGGTCTCCTTGTGCCGCGAGGAATTCATTGTAGGACCCCCGCCCGCGGATAGGGTAGGCGCGTGCCTGAGAGTCCGCGGTTAGTGGACCTCGTGCAATCCCGGCTCGACGCGTTCCTCGCCGAGCGCGGCACGGAGCTGCGCGCGATCTCCCCCGACCTCGACGCCGTCGACGAGTGCGCGCGGCGTCTCCTCGCCGGCGGGAAGCGCTTCCGCGCCCTGTTCTGCTACTGGGGATGGCGGGCGGTGAGCGCGCAGGCGACCGACGTCGATCCGCTCGAGGACGACGAGCCGGAGACGGGTCTCGACGCCGTCGTGTCGATCGCGGCCGGGCTCGAGCTGTTCCACGCGGCGGCGCTCGTGCACGACGACATCATGGACAACTCCGATCTGCGGCGCGGTCAGCCGAGCGCGCACCGCGCCTTCGCGATCCTGCACGGCGAGCGGGGCTGGGACGGCTCCGCCGACACCTACGGGATGTCCGCCGCCCTCCTGCTCGGCGACCTGCTGCTGGGGTGGAGCGACGAGCTCGTCGCCGCCGGCGTCGCGCGGATCGGGGGCACCGCGGGTCGCGCGGCGCGCCGCGAGTTCAACACCATGCGCACCGAGGTCACGGCGGGCCAGTACCTCGACATCTTCGAGGAGATGGCGTGGCGATCGCTGCCCCAGGAGGAGCTGCTCTCCCGCGCGCAGCGGGTCGTGGTCTTCAAGTCCGCGAAGTACAGCGTCGAGGCGCCGCTCGCGATCGGCGGGTCGCTCGCGGACGGGTCGCTCGCCCAGGTCGCAGCGCTGCGCGACTTCGGCCTCCCGCTCGGCATCGCGTTCCAGCTGCGCGACGACCTGCTCGGCGTCTTCGGCGACCCGGAGCTGACCGGCAAGCCCGCGGGCGACGATCTGCGCGAGGGCAAGCGCACCGTGCTCGTGACCCTCGCACGGCAGAAGCTGCCGGGTCACCTGGCCCGGCTGTTCGACGAGCTCCTCGGCGACCGCACGCTCGACGCGGAGCAGATCGCGATGCTGCAGACGGCGGTGCGCGACAGCGGGGCCGTCGAGCACGTGGAGCGCGTCATCGCGCATCAGCTCGATCAGGCCCGCGCGGCGCTCGCCGAGGCGCCCCTCGCACGCTCGGCCCGCGACGAGCTCACGGCACTCGCGGATGCCGTCACCCGCCGCGAGAGCTGACGTCGGCGCTCGACGCCCCGAGAGAACCGGAAGCCTCAGAACCCGAGGGCCTGGGCGATCCGCCGCACCTCGGCCTTGCGGCCGGCCCGGAGCGCGTCGATCGGCGCGGCCCCCAGCGCGTCGTCGTCGGAGAGCAGCCAGGTCACGGCCTCGTCGTCGCTGAACCCCGCGTCGTGGAGCACGACGACCGTGCCCTTGAGCTCGTGCAGCGGCTCGCCGTCGCGCACGAAGTCGGCGGGCACCTTGAGCACGCCGTCGACGCGGGTCGCGAGCAGCGCGTGCTCCTCGATGAGGCGGCGCACCCTGCCCTGGGGCACGCCGAGCAGGTCGACGAGGTCGGGGACGGTCAGCCAGGTCCGCTCGGCGGGTGCGGTCACTCCCCCAGCCTCCCACGTCGGGGGCCCGGCTCCGAATGTTTCCGGCAGATGAACTCCCGTCACATCCGCAACTCTGGTTGACAGTAATACTCAGCTATGTCACCGTGGGAGGGAGTGCCGACGCGGATCCCCGGGGGGTTGGGGAGATTGAGGCGGAAGAAATATGGACGTTCGTGACGCGCAGGCGACCCCGCCTGCCCCGTTCCCGGGTCTCGCGCCGACGCGCGCGGCCCGTCATCTGAGCCCGCGCAAGCGCAGCCGACTCGGGGAGGGCTTCCGCAAGACGCTGCCCTTCGTGGTCGCGAGCGCGATGACCGTCGGGCTCAACCTCACCGGGCCGGTCGAGCCCGTCGTGGCGGCGCCGAAGAAGCCGGCGAAGCCGAAGGCCGACCTCGCCGGTCAGCTGCGCGGGGCCGTCGCGCCGACGGCGCGCACCCAGGGCGGCGGCGCGTCCGCCCTCTCCTCGTACACCGTCCAGGCGGGTGACACCGTCGCGGCGATCGCCGGACGCCACGGTCTCTCGACGGCCTCGGTGCTCGCCCTCAACGGGCTGGGCTGGAAGTCGCTCATCTTCCCCGGGCAGGTGCTCAAGCTCTCGCCCGGAGCCACGACGGCGGCCGTCGTCACGCACGAGGGGGGCCGCTACACGATCGTCAAGGGCGACACCATCTCCCGCGTCGCCGCGCGATTCGGGGTCTCCGTCGAGTCGGTGCTGAGCGCCAACGGCCTCGCCTGGTCGAGCATCATCTACCCCGGGCAGACCATCGCGATCCCGGCCGCCGCACCCGCGGCCGCTCCGGCCTCGGAGCCGCGGATCGAGCTCGTCTCCGACGTGACCGCCGCCGCTCCCGCGCCGTCCGCGCCGAGCTCCGCTCCCGCCCCGTCGACTCCCACCTCGAGCTACAC
>JAEWKY010000300.1 GCA_023457615.1 Actinomycetes bacterium
CGACTGGGGCGAGCGCGCGATGACGCTCGGCGGCGCCTTCCCGCCGGAGCTGGTCGGGCCCGGCTCCGGCTTCAACGCCCCCGAGGTGCGCGCCGCGACGATCCCGGGCGCGGGGGGGATCGCGACCGCGCGGGCACTCGCCGCGATCTGGTCGGCCACGGTGGCCGAGACGGACGGGGTGCGCCTGCTCGACGACGGCATCCTCGACTCCGCGCTCGAGGTGCAGAGCGAGGGGCCGCCGGTCTTCGACGTGCCCGGCCCTTGGCCGCGCTGGGCGACCGGATTCCAGCTCGACTCGGAGGCGCGCCGCTACCTCGGGGCGAGCAGCTTCGGGCACGACGGCGCCGGCGGTCAGGTGGCCTTCGCCGACCGGGCGTCGCGCGTCGGCTTCGCGTTCCTCACCAACCAGATGGAGGCGATCGACGACGTGCGGGCGACGCGCGTGGTCGACGCCCTGCGGGAGGCGCTCACCTAGACTCGCCCCGACATGAGCGAGCCCGAGTCGGTCGACACCCCGCACCTCCTGCGCGCGATCGCCGTCTCGTGGGAGGCGCGGGAGCGCGGCAACCACCCGTTCGGCGCCCTCCTCGTCGGTCCCGACGGCCAGGTGCTGCTCGAGGCGGAGAACACCGTCGTCACCGACCGCGACGTGACGGGGCACGCCGAGCTCAACCTCGTGCGGGCCGCGTCGCGCGACCTGCCCGCCGAGGTCGTGGCCGCGTCCACGCTCTACGCCTCGTGCGAGCCGTGCGCGATGTGCGCGGGGGCGATCTTCTGGTCGGGGGTCGGGCGGGTCGTGTACGCGCTCGGCGGATCGACCCTTAACCGCATCTCGGGCGACGGTCCGGCGCTCGAGCATCCCCTGCGCCTCGTGCTCGCCGACGGCGACCGGGCCGTCGACGTCTCGGGACCGCACCTGGAGGACGAGGCCGCCGTGGCGCACCGCGGGTTCTGGGAATGAGCCCGGCTCCGCGCCCCGCCGCGCTCGTCGGCGCCTCCGGCATCGTCGTGCTCGGGCTCGTCTGCCAGGAGGTCGGAGCCGGCGTCGCGGTGCTGCTGTTCCCCGACACCGGGCCGATCGGCATGGTGACGCTGCGGCTCGTGTTCTCGGCGGCGATCCTGCTCGCGGTCTTCCGGCCCTCGCTCCGCGGGCGCTCGCGACAGGACTGGCTCACGGTGCTCGTCTTCGGCGCCGTGCTCGCGGGCATGAACGCCCTCTTCTACCTCGCGCTCGCGCGACTGCCGCTCGGGCCGACGGTGACGATCGAGTACCTCGGGCCGCTCGTGCTCTCGGTCGTGCTCGCCCGCCGCGCGTCGGCCTGGTTGTGGGCGGTCCTCGCGCTCGCCGGGGTGGTCCTGCTCGCGCGCGGCGGCTTCGGCTCGCTCGATCCGATCGGGGTCGCGTTCGCGCTCGGCGCGGGCACCCTGTGGGTCGGCTACATCCTGTTCTCCGCGCGCACCGGGCGGCGCTGGGCGCGACTCGACGGGCTCGCCGTCGCGATGGCGATCGGCGGTCTCGGGGTGCTGCCGTTCGGCGTCGCGTCGGCGGGCTCCGCCTTCCTCGACCCCCGCGTCCTGCTGCTCGGCCTCGCCGTCGCGATGCTGTCGTCGGCCGTCCCGTACGGGCTCGAGCTGCTCGCGCTGCGCCGTCTGCCGGCCGAGACCTTCAGCATCCTGCTGAGCCTCGCGCCCGCGCTCGCCGCCGCCGCGGGCTTCGTCGTGCTGCACCAGGCGCTCGAGGGCTGGGACCTCGTCGCGATCGCCCTCGTCGTGGTCGCGTCGCTGGGCGCCGTGCGGGCCGCGGCGCGGCGTCGGCCGCCGGAGACCGAGCCCGACGCGGGCGTAGCGCCCTAGCGACCGTCAGGAGGACTGCTTGCGCAGGATCTGGCGCACCTGCTCGAGCACCTGCACGGCGGTGGGCCGCTCCTCGGGGAGCTGGCGCGTCATCGCGGTGAGCAGCGCCCGCCACGGCTTGGGCACCTCGCGGCCGATCTCCGGGTCGCGTCCCGTGCGCGCCATCGCGGCCTCCGTCGACCGGCCCGGGAACGCCGGGGCGCGCGTGAAGCACTCGAGCAGCACGAGCCCCAGCGAGTAGATGTCGGACGCCGCGGTGAGCCGGTGCTTGAGCACCTGCTCGGGGCTCAGGTACGGGATCGTGCCGTCGACCATCCCGTCGTCGGGCGGCTCCCACTCGCCCTCGACCGCGAGCCCGAAGTCGGTGAGCCGGGCCCGCGGGCGCGAGACCTCGGACCCGTAGTCGACGAGCAGGATGTTCGCGGGCGACACGTCGCGGTGCACGATGCCGTTGCGGTGCACGTACTCGAGCGCCTCGGCGATCTCGAACGCGATGCTGCCGATGCTCACGTCGGTGAGGGCGTCGTCGGCGATGAGGTCGCGCACGCTGCGTCCGGTGACGAGCTCCATCACGAGGAACGGGCGCGGGTCGGCGGGGGCCGACTCGTCGATGCCCGCGTCGAACACGGTGACGATGCCGTGGTGCGCGAGCGCGGCGAGCACGCGGAGCTCCTCCCGGGCCCCGTCGAGCGCCGCCTCGGAGCCCGCGAGGAAGACCTTCACGGCGACGTCGCGGCCCAGATGCAGGTCCTTCGCGCGGTAGACGGAGGCCGAGCCGCCGCGCGCGAGGAGCTCCTCGGGCCGGTACCGGTCGAGCAGGAGCGGCGCATTGATGAGATCGGGCGTCGTCACGATGATCCTCGGAGTGCTGTGGAGTCCCAGGATATCGGGGGACAATTCGCACCCGAGGGGCTTGCGCGCGATCCCGAATCCGTCAAGGGGGCTTGTGCCTGTACCCGGAACGGGGGACGCTGAGCCCGTGGGGGCCCTGTATTCGAGCAGCTTCCGCGCGACGGAGGTCGGCGACGCGGAGGCGCATCTGCGCGCCCGCTACGGCGCCCTGGCCCTGAGCGACGCGCGGCTGCGGTTCGGGGAGCGCGTGCGCGCCGACTCCGAGTTCGCGCTCGTCGAGCACGAGTACGGGGGGCGGTTCACGATCGGCGGGGAGCTCGACGTCGTCTCGGTCGGACTCCCGTTCCGCGCGGAGGGCTACGCGTGGGAGGTCGGCGGGGAGCGCGGACGCGGCGCCGGGCAGCCCGTGCTCTTCCAGCCCGGTCAGGCGTTCGTCACCCACGTCGACCACGCGTACCTGCGCGCGACCGTCTTCGACCGCGCGGCCCTCGCCCGGGAGGCGTCGGCGCTCTTCGGAGCCGACGACGCCGACGTGCGCTTCGCCTCCGCCCGTCCTCGCTCGGGGGCGAGCGGCCGCCTGTGGGCGAGCATGGTCGAGTTCGCCACCGAGCGCGACGACCCCGGCTACCACCTCCTGCACGCGTCGGTGCGCAGCTCGCTCACGCGGCTGCTGCTCGAGGCCTTCCCGCTCGTCGACCCTCCGGCGGAGCGTCGTGCGAGCGCCGTGTCGCGCTGGCTCGGCTACCGCCGGGCCGTCGACTTCATCGACGACAACGCGTCGCTGCCGATCACGCTCTCCGACATCGCGACGGCCGCGGGGCTCTCGCAGCGCCAGCTCGACGCGGCCTTCCGCGCGCACGCCCGCGACGGACTCACCCCGCTCGGGATGCTGCGCCGCGCCCGGCTCGAGGCCGCGCGTCACGATCTCCGCACGAGCGACCCGGAGCACGCGGCCGTCGACGAGATCGCCCGCCGGTGGGGCTTCGTCTCGACCGTGCGGTTCGCGCGCGATTACCGCGACGCGTTCCGGGTCGGACCGTACGAGGAGCGCCGCCGCACGTCGTAGGGTCGACGCGTGCCCGACGTCCGCTTCGTCGCCCTCGGCGACTCCTTCACCGAGGGCGTCGGCGACGAGCTGCCCGACGGCTCGCCGCGCGGCTGGGCGGATCTCGTCGCGCAGGGCTGGGCGGATGCCCTCGGTCAGCCCGTCGGCTACGCCAACCTCGCCATCCGCGGCAAGCTCGCCCGCCCCATCGTCGACGAGCAGCTCGAGCCCGCCCTCGCCCTGAAGCCCACCCACCTGTCCTTCAACGGCGGCGGCAACGACATGCTCCGTCCCCGCACGCCGCTCTCGGCGATCGCCGACCTCTTCGCGCACGTGCTGCGCCGGTGCGACGAGGAGGGGGTGACGCTCCTGCTGCTGAGCGGCGGCGACCCGTCGGCCCAGCTGCCGATGAGCGCGCTCATCCGCCGCCGCGGCGACCAGCTCTCCGCCCTCGTCGAGGCGCGCTTCGAGGGCCGCGACGACATCGTCCGCGCGGACAACTGGTCCGACCGCGAGCTCGCGACCCCGGCCTACTGGGCGCCCGACCGCCTGCACCTCGACGCCCGCGGGCACCATCGCGTCGCGGCCCGGGTGCTCACCTCGCTCGGGCTCGAGCCGCCCGCGGAGTGGTGGTCGCTCCCGGAGCTCCCGGATGCCGCCCGGCTCGGCCGCGCCGCCTACGCCCGCGAGCACCTCGGCCCGTGGGTGCGCCGACGTCTCACCGGACGCTCGTCGGGCGACGGCCGCGCGCCGAAGCATCCGGAGCTCGTGACGATCTCCCCGGCCGGCTGAGGAATCTGTCAAGACTCACGCGCGTGGGGGCCTGCGGAGCTAGCGTTTGCGGGTGCGAACGCTGAGCTACAACCTCGAGAAGCACAAGGCAGCCGGCGAGCTCGTCGCCCTGACGGAGGCGCACGACCTCGACATCCTGTGCCTGCAGGAGGTGTCGACCCTCGACCTGCCCGTCGAGCTGGGGCCGCTGCATCTCGCCGATGCGACCAAGCGCAACCGCCTCGGGCTCGCGATCTACCATCGGCGCGATCGCTTCGAGTCGCTCGAGGCGAAGGCGTACCAGCTCAAGAAGGGGCTGCACGACCGCATCGCGGCTCCCGCGCACGAGCGGCTGCTCGCGACGCGGCTGCGCGACGTCGAGCACGACCGCGAACTGCTCGTCGCGTCGTTCCACGCCTCGCCGCTCACGGCGCTCAACTCGCTGCGCCGCCACCAGATCGCCTCCGCGCACGAGCAGCTGCGCGAGCTGGGGCCCGGGCTGCCGACCCTCATGGTCGGCGACTACAACTACCCGCTCGGCAAGGCGCGACTCGGCCGCCGGATGCTCGAGGGCGGCTACGACCTCACCCTCAGCAGCCAGCGCACCTACACGAGGTACAAGATCGTGCGCGGCCACTTCGACTTCGCCACCTCGGCCGGCATGGACGTGCACAGCATCCACACCCTGCCGCGCGGGGCGTCGGATCACGCGCCGATCGTGGTCGAGTCGAGCTACCGCGCGGCGGCCGAGGCCGCACCCGGCTCCGGGGAGGCCGCGGCCTGATGCCCGAGTACGCGAGCCCCTACCTCACGCTCGCGACCGCGTCGGCCGACGGGACGCCGTGGGCGACCCCCGTCTGGTTCGCGCCCGACGGCGACGGGCTGCTCTGGGTGTCGAGACCCAGCCGCCGGCACTCGCTCAACGTCGCCGCCCGACCGGAGGTGTCGTTCGTCGTCTACGACTCGACGGTGCCGTCCGACGACGCCCGCGCGGTCTACGGCGAGGGCGTGGCGGGGCTCGTGCCCGACGACGACGTCGCCCGCGCGATCGGGGTGTTCAGCGCGCACGCGGTGGCGCAGGGCCTGCCGTCGTGGACGCCCGCCGCGGTGACCGGCGACGCGACGCTGCGGCTGTACCGCGTGCGGCTCACAACGCTGTGGGTGCTCGACGCGCGCGAGAACCGCGATCCCCTCCCCGTACCCGTGCCCGTCGGCTGACCCGGTCGACTGAACCCCGTCGACTGAACCCGGTCGACTGAACCCCGTCGACTGAACCCGGTCGACTGGACCCGGTCGACTGAACCCCGTCGATTCGTGCGTTCTGGCGCTTCCCGAGTCGGCGAACGACCACGAGGCACGAATCGCCGGGGTGTCGTCGGGTAGACAGGGACGATGGATGCCGCACGCGCGCTGCGCGACGACCTCGCCGCCGCGGGCTACACCGTCGACGGACTCGCCGCGCTGTGGGGCGCCGAGGCCGGAGCGGCGCTCGAGCGCGGGGATCGCGTGCCGGCCCGCCGGGCGCTCGCCGGGCATCCC
>JAEWKY010000301.1 GCA_023457615.1 Actinomycetes bacterium
CCGTCTAGGGGCGGTCCGACCCGTGCCCCCGGGCCCTTCTCGTCACCCGGGCCGCGGCACGTCGAGAACGCCGCGGATGCTGCCGGGACGCTCAGGCGGCGAGGCTGACGACCGCGCGCGTCACCGCGGCGTCGCGGCTCCGGGAGAGGTCGCGTCCGACCTCGGTGGCGATCTCGGCGAGGCTCGAGTCGAGCGCGCCGGCGACCGCCGAGATCATCTCGCTCGACGGCTCCTTGAGCCCCCGCTCCATCTCGGAGAGGTACTGCGGCGAGATGCCCGCACGCTTCGCCGTGTCGACGAGCGTCTGCCCGCGGTCGGCGCGGAGCTCGCGGAGCAGGCGGCCGAGCACCTCGCGCCAGAGCGGCTCGGGAGCCTCGGAGCGGCGGGAGGGAGCGTCTTCGAGGGGCGTGACGTCGGCCATGCTCCACGGTACCGAGGGGATGCTCCCGCGAGGCGTCGTGCGGGACCGGATCCGCTCAGGGCAGAACGCGCCCTAAGGAAGGACGCGGCCCGCCACGGCCCGATCGGCGGGGAAGAAGCGCCGCATGTACTCGGCCGCGTCGGCGAAGCCCAGGCGGTCGTAGAAGCCGCCCGAGCGCCGGCTCGCGACCGTGAGCTGCGTGACCCCGCGCTCCTCGCAGGCGCGCTCGACGGCGCGCACGAGGAGAGTTCCGTAGTCGCGTCCGCGCGCCTGCTCGTCGACGACGATCTCCTGCAGCTGCGCCGACGGCCCGTTGGTCGCGAGCAGCGGCACGATCGTCGTCAGGGCGTAGCCGCCGAGCCGGTCGGAGCCGTCGTCGACGACGAGCAGCAGCACGCTCGGCTGCTCCCCCGCGAAGTACGAGGCGAGCGTCGCGTCGTAGGCCGCGCGGTCGGGCGAGAAGGCGTGACCGAGCTGCTGCACGAGCGCGAAGATCGCGTCCTCGTCGCCGGGACGCGCCTCCCGGATGCCGGCCTTCGCAGCGTCGGTCATGTCAGCGCGCGAAGTTGCCGCGGTAGTACTCGTACTGCCAGCCGATCACGCCGAGCAGCACGATCGGCGCGCCGATGAAGGTGATCCAGATGCCCACGGCGAAGCCGAGGAACATCAGAGCGAGCCCGAGCGCGAGCACCATCGGCCACCAGCTCCACGGGCTGAAGTGCCCGACCTCGGGGTCGCCGTCATCGATGTCGGCCGTCGGGATGTCCTCGGGGATCTCGCCGCGCTGGGCGCGCTTGGTGATCGTGATGTAGAACGCGAGGAAGACCGACATGACGGCGCCGAGGCCGATGCCGAGCGTGCCGACCCACTCCACGCCCTGGTGGGTGAGCGACGTCGCGCCCTCCGGCGGGGTGTTCGCGTGGTCGATGAGCGACCAGATCGTGTAGGCCGCGCCCGACAGGGCGAAGAAGACCGCCAGCAGCCAGAAGATGTTCGCGTTGACGCGCACGTTACTTCACCTCTCCGTCAGCGAGGTCGACGACCGGACGTTCGGGGGCATCCTTGAGCGGACCGACGCCCACCTGCGGGCCCGCCTCCGGGTGGTGCAGGTCGAACGCCGGCGACTCCGAGCGGATGCGCGGGATGCTCGTGAAGTTGTGGCGCGGCGGCGGGCACGACGTGGCCCACTCGAGCGAGCGGGCGTTGCCCCACGGGTCGTCGACGGTGACCTTCTCACCGCGACGCGCGGTGACGAAGACGTTGAGGAAGAACGGCAGCAGCGAGGCGCCGAGGATCATGGCCCCGACGGTCGAGACCTGGTTCATCCAGGTGAGCCCGTCCTCCTCGAGGTAGCTCCAGTACCGCCGCACGCCGCCCATGACGCCGATCCAGTGCTGGATGAGGAACGTCGTGTGGAAGCCGATGAACAGCATCCAGAAGTGGATCTTGCCGAGCCGCTCGTCGAGCATCTTGCCCGTCCACTTCGGCCACCAGAAGTAGAAGCCGGAGAACATCGCGAAGACGACCGTGCCGAAGACGACGTAGTGGAAGTGCGCGACGACGAAGTACGTGTCGGAGACGTGGAAGTCGAGCGGCGGGCTCGCCAGGATGACGCCCGTCAGACCGCCGAAGGTGAACGTGATGAGGAAGCCGATCGCCCACAGCATGGGTGTCTCGAACGTCACCGATCCTCGCCACATCGTGCCGACCCAGTTGAAGATCTTCACGCCCGTGGGCACCGCGATGAGCATCGTGAGGAGGGCGAAGAACGGCAGCAGCACGGAGCCCGTCACGTACATGTGGTGGGCCCACACCGTGACCGAGAGCGCCGCGATCGCGATGGTCGCGTAGATGAGCGTCTTGTAGCCGAAGATCGGCTTGCGGCTGAAGACCGGCAGCACCTCGGAGATGATGCCGAAGAACGGCAGCGCGATGATGTAGACCTCGGGGTGCCCGAAGAACCAGAACAGGTGCTGCCAGAGGATGGCGCCGCCGTTCGCGGGGTCGAGCAGGTGCGAGCCGAACACGCGGTCGGCGCCGAGGGCGAAGAGGCCCGCGGCGAGCACCGGGAAGGCGAGCAGCACGAGGATCGACGTCACGAGGATGTTCCACGTGAAGATCGGCATGCGGAACATCGTCATGCCGGGCGCGCGCATCGTGATGATCGTCGTGATGAAGTTCACGGCACCGAGGATCGTGCCGAAGCCCGCGAGCGCGAGCCCGAAGACCCACAGGTTGCCGCCGAGACCCGGCGTGAACGTCGTGTTCGACAGCGGGGCGTAGGCGAACCAGCCGAACGAGGCGGCGCCCTGCGGCGTGAGGTAGCCCGCGACCGAGATGATGCCGCCGAACAGGTAGAGCCAGTAGGCGAACGCGTTGAGACGCGGGAAGGCGACATCCGGAGCGCCGATCTGCAGCGGCATCGCGACGTTCGCGAAGCCCGCGAAGAGCGGCGTCGCGAAGAGCAGCAGCATGATCGTGCCGTGCATCGTGAAGAGCTGGTTGTACTGCTCACCGCTCGCGACGAGGGTCTGACCCGGCTCCCAGAGCTGGGCGCGGATGACGAGCGCCATCACGCCGCCGAGGCAGAAGAAGATGAACGACGAGATGAGGTAGAGGTAGCCGATCGTCTTGTGGTCGGTGGTGGTGATCCACTTGACGACGACGTTGCCCTTGCGCTCGACCTTGGAGGCGCCGAACGTGGCCTGCTGAGGGGCGGTCGCGGTGCTCATCAGTCTTCCTCCGACGTGGTGCCGGTGCCCGGCAGGTTCGAGTTCGTGTTGTACGTGCCGTCGAGCTGGCCCACGCGGAGCGACTCCATCTGACGGTCGTACTCGGCGCGCGACACGACCTTCACGGTGAAGAGCATCTGCGAGTGGTACTCGCCGCAGAGCTCGGCGCACTTGCCGGCGTACGTGCCCTCCTTGAGCGGCGTGAAGAACATGTAGTTCGTGCGCGCCGGGATCATGTCCTTCTTGTAGAGGAAGTCGACGATCCAGAACGAGTGGATCACGTCGCGCGACTCGATCGAGATCTCGACGGACTCGTTGACCGGAAGGTAGAGCACCGGCAGATCCTCGACGTCGACGAACTGGTCCTCGGTCTCCTGACCCTGGATGCCGACCACGAAGCGGTTCTCGTCGACGTAGTTGAAGTCCCACGACCAGCGCTTGCCGAACACCTCGATGCGCACGTCGGGGTCGGGGATCGGCTTCTCGATCTCGGCCTGGTCGCGCGCCGTGAAGGCGAAGAAGCCCAGCACGAGGATGAACGGGACGATCGTGTAGAAGATCTCGATCGGGAGGTTGTAGCGCAGCTGCACCGGGAGGCCGGTCTGGCCCTTGCGGCGGCGGTAGACGACCGCGGCCCAGATGATGAGCGCCCAGGTGACGACGCCGACGACGAGCAGCACGATCCACGAGTTCACCCAGAGGTGCGTGATGCGGTCGGTGTGATCGGTCGCGCCGACCGAGCCCTCGGGCAGGAAGCCGATCGTCTGGGCCTGCGTGCAGCCGGCCAGGATCACCGCGACGACGGCTCCGATGGGGAGCATCGCCCAACGTGCGAGCTTCGACTTCGCCATTCTCGACGACGGGGGGCGAGTTGAGCGCACCGGTGAACCTCTCAGGACGGACAGACGATTCCTAGCCCGAGTCTAGTGGCTCCCGGAACCGACGAACCCCGCTCTCGGCGGCGTGCCGGAGCGGGGTTCGGAAGCGGATCGCGCGGAGGCGTCAGTGGAAGGAGTCTCCGCACGCGCACGAGCCCGCCGCGTTCGGGTTGTCGATCGTGAAGCCCTGCTTCTGGATCGTGTCCTCGAAGTCGATCGCCGCACCCTCGAGGTACGGCACGCTCATCTTGTCGACCACGACCTCGACGCCGTCGAAGTCCATCGTCGCGTCGCCCTCGAGCAGGCGCTCGTCGAAGTAGAGCTGGTAGATGAGGCCGCTGCAGCCCCCGGGCTGGACGGCGACGCGCAGACGCAGGTCGTCGCGGCCCTCCTGCTCGAGCAGGTTCCTGACCTTGGTCGCGGCCGTGTCGGTGAGCTTCACGCCGTGCGCGGCCGAACCGGTCGAGGTGGTCAGTGCGGTGTCCGTCATGCTCGCGATTGTACGCGCGGATGCTGGAGATCGCTGGCGTGTCGCGCTACGGCATCCTGCCCTCGAGGCGCGCGAGCAGGAGCGCCTCGGCGAGGATCGCGCGCTGGAACGTCGGCAGGTGCACCGACTCGTTGGGGCTGTGCGCCCGCGAGTCCGGGTCCTCGACGCCCGTGATGAGGATCTGCGCGGCGGGGAACAGCTCGACGAGGTCGGCGATGAACGGGATCGAGCCGCCCGCGCCGATCTCGACCGCGTCGCGGCCGTAGGCCTCGCCCATCGTCTCGAGCGCGTCGGAGGCCGCCCAGCCGCTCGTGTCGACGAGGAACGGGTGACCGCTGTCGAGGTCCTCGATCGCGATCTCGGCGCCGTGCGGCGCGTGCGCGTGCAGATGCGCCTCGATGGCCGCGAACGCGTCCTGCCAGGTCTGCCCGGGCGCGACCCGCGCGCTGATCCGCACGCGCACGCTCGGCACGAGGGTGTTCGACGCGTTCTTGATGTTCGGGATGTCCATCCCGGTCACGGTGATCGAGGGCTGGTACCAGAGACGGGTCAGGATCTCGCCTCGGCCGATCGGGCTCGCCCCCTCGAGCAGCCCCGACTCCTCGCGCAGCTTCGCCTCGCCGTACTCGGGCGTCTCCGCCTCGTGCGTCGTGAGCCCCGCCACCGCGACCGAGCCGTCGTCGTTCCACAGCGTCGAGAGCAGCCGGATCGCCGCCATCGGCGCATCGGGCACGGCGCCGCCCATCATCCCGGAGTGGCTCGCGTGGGCGAGGGTGGTGACCCGCAGGTTGAACGCGACGGCCCCGCGCAGCGCGACGGTGAGCGCCGGGGTGTCGAGATCCCAGTTGCCCGAGTCGGCGACGACGATGACGTCCGACGCGAGGCGATCGCGATGCCGACGGAGGATCTCGCCGAGCGAGCGCGAGCCGAACTCCTCCTCGCCCTCGGCGAAGAGCACGAGGCCGACCTCGAGATCGGTGCCGAGCACCTCGGTGAGCGCCCGGATCGCGCCGAGGTGCGCCATCACGCCGGCCTTGTCGTCGGCCGCGCCCCGCCCGTAGAGACGGTCGCCGCGCAGGGTCGGCTCGAACGGCGACGACTCCCAGACGGAGGCGTCCTCCCCCGGCGGCTGCACGTCGTGGTGCGCGTAGAGCAGGATGGTCGGCTTGCCGTTCCGGGCGGCGCGCGTCGCGATCACCGCCGGCAGGCCGAGCCGCCCGTCGTCGCCGTACGGCTCGCGCACGATCCGGATGTCCTCGAAGACGCCCGTCGCCTCCGCGAGGGCCCGGACCGCCTCGGCGCTCGCCTCGACGTGGGCGGGGTCGAAGCCGTCCCACGAGACCGACGGGATGCGCACGAGGCCCGAGAGATCGGCCACGGCGACGGGGAACCCCGCGGCGACCGCCTCCCTCAGCTCGTCGGCGTGCGGGGTCTGGGTGCGGTTCTCCGGCATCCCGTAATCTTAAGTCGTGGCCAGAGCATCCCAACCCGATCCCGCGACCCCGGTCGAGTCCGAGCCGACCGTCGCGGGCAAAGGCCACGCGACGCCGAGCCGCAAGGAGCAGGAGGCGGCCCGTCGTCGGCCGCTCGTGCCGAAGGACCGCCGCCTCGCGCGCCGGCAGAATCGGCAGACGATGCAGGTCGAGCGCGAGAAGGCGCGCATCGGCATGGCCAACGGCGAGGAGCGCTACCTCACGATCCGCGACAAGGGTCCGCAGAAGCGCTTCGTGCGCGACTACGTCGACGCGCGGTTCAGCGCGGGCGAGATCCTCATGCCCGTGCTCGTGCTCGTCATCCTCACCTGGTTCGTGCCGGCGATCGCCGACTACGCGTTCCTCGCGTTCTGGGCGGTGTTCGTCTTCGTCGTGATCGACTGCGTCGTGCTCGGCTTCCAGGTGCGCAAGCGGCTGCGGGCGAAGTTCGGCGAGACCAAGGTCGAGCGCGGGGTGCGCTGGTACGCCGCGATGCGCGCCATCCAGATGCGGTTCCTGCGCCTGCCCAAGCCGCAGGTCAAGCGCGGGCAGTACCCGAGCTAGGTCGCACCAGGCCCCTGTTGATGCCGCGCGCCCAGAACGGGCCGCGGTAGAGGAACGCCGTGTAGCCCTGCACGAGCGTCGCGCCCGCGTCGAGGCGCTCGCGCACGTCGGCCGCCGTGTCGACGCCGCCGACCGAGATCAGCACGAAGTCGTCGGGCACCGCGGCACGCAGCAGCCGCAGCACCTCGAGCGCGCGGGGCGCGAGCGGAGCACCCGAGAGGCCCCCCTCCCCCGCCGCCGCGACGATCGCGGGATCGGTGCGCAGGCCGTCGCGCGAGATCGTCGTGTTGGTCGCGACGAGTCCGGGCAGCCCGAGCCGCACGGTGAGCTCCGCGATCCGCAGAGCCTGCTCGTCGGTGACGTCCGGCGCGATCTTGACGAGCACCGGGGTGGCGCCGGCGGCATCCCGCACCGCGGTGAGCAAGGGCTCGAGCCGGTCGAGCTCCTGCAGGCCGCGCAACCCCGGGGTGTTGGGCGAGCTCACGTTGACGACGAGGTAGTCGGCGAGCGGGGCGAGACGCCGCGTCGAGACGAGGTAGTCGCCGAGGGCGTCCTCGACCGCGACGACGCGCGACTTGCCGATGTTGACGCCGATCACCGGCCGGCGCCGTCGACGTCGGGCCCGCTCGAGCCGCCGCGCCGCCGCCTCCGCGCCCGCGTTGTTGAAGCCCATGCGGTTGATCACCGCGCGGTCGGGCACGAGCCGGAACAGCCGGGGCCCGGGGTTCCCCGGCTGGGGCACGGCCGTGATCGTGCCGACCTCGACGTGGCCGAAGCCGAGCACGCCGAGCCCGCGGATACCCGAGGCCTCTTTGTCGAACCCCGCGGCGAGACCGAAGGGCGACGGGAATCGGAGGCCGAGGGCATCCACCGCCAGCGACGGATGCGGACGACTCAGGCCGCGCAGGAGGCCCGGGAGGAGACGGATGACGCGGAACGCGAGGTGGTGCGCGGTCTCCGGATCCATCCGGCTGAGCACGAGACGGAAGAGGAGGGCGTACATCCCTCTCAGGCTACTGCTCTCGACACGCCGCCTTCGGCAGCTACTCGACGACCGAGTTCTCGCCGGTCGAGGCGTTCTCGACGCGCAGGAGCGCGATGGCGGACTCGAAGTCGTCGAGCGAGTCGAAGCCCTGGTACACGGAGGCGAAGCGCAGGTAGGCGACCTCGTCGAGCTCGCGCAGGGGCGGCAGGATCGCGAGGCCGATGTCGTTCGCCTCGATCTGTGAGACGCCCGTCGCCCGGATGCTCTCCTCGACGCGCTGGGCGAGGTAGGCGAGGTCGGCGTCGCTCACGGGACGGCCCTGGCACGCCTTGCGCACGCCCGCGACGACCTTCTCGCGGCTGAACAGCTCGACGATGCCCGACCGCTTGATGACCGTGAGGCTCGCGGTCTCCGTGGTCGAGAACCGGCGACCGCACTCGGGGCACTGGCGACGACGACGGATCGAGAGCCCGTCGTCGCTCGTGCGGGAGTCGACGACCCGGCTGTCGGGATGACGGCAGAAGGGGCAGAACATGGTGCGACCAGGATAATTCGCGCGCGGCGGAAAGGCCGGGAACTCAGGAGAACCGCACGTCGACCGCGTCGCCGTGGGCCGGGAGGTGCTCGGCGTCGCTCATCGCCCGGATGTGCGGGGCGACCTCGCGCAGCGCCTCGCGTTCGTAGCGCACGACCTGCTGCGGCCTGAGGAAGGTCGCCGCGGAGATGCCCGACGTGAACCGCGCGGTGCCGCCGGTCGGGAGGATGTGGTTCGAGCCCGCGAGGTAGTCGCCGAGGCTCACCGGCGAGTACGCGCCGAGGAAGATCGCGCCCGCGTGCGAGACGAGGTCGAGCACGGCACCGGGGTCGGCCGTCTGGATCTCGAGGTGCTCGGGGGCGTAGGCGTCGCTCACCCGCGCCGCGGTCCCGAGGTCGTCGACGAGGATGACCGCCGACTGCGCGCCGCCGAGCGCCGCGGGGACGCGCTCGCGGGCCGCCGTGCGCGCGACCTGCCGGTCGAGCTCGGCGAGCACGGCATCCCGCAGCGTCTCGGAGTCGGTCACGAGCACGGCCGCGGCGACCTCGTCGTGCTCCGCCTGGCTGACGAGGTCGGCGGCGACGTACGCCGCGTTCGCGGAGGCGTCGGCGATCACGAGCACCTCGGAGGGGCCGGCCTCGGCGTCGATGCCGACGTCGCCCTGCACGACGCGCTTCGCCGCCGCGACGTAGACGTTGCCCGGTCCCGCGACGACGTCGACCGGGTCGAGGGAGAGCTCCGCCACGCCGTAGGCGAGGGCTCCGATCGCGCCGGCGCCGCCCATCGCGTAGACCTCCTCGACGCCGAGCACCCCCGCCGCGCCCAGGATGAGCGGGTGGATGCCCCCGCCGAACTCGCGCTGCGGCGGCGACGCGAGCGCGATCGACGCGACACCGGCGACCTGGGCCGGCACGACGTTCATGACGACGCTCGACGGGTAGACGGCCTTGCCGCCCGGGATGTACAGCCCGACCCGCGCGACCGGCTGCCAGCGCTGCGCGATCTGCGCGCCGTCGGCGAGCGTCGTGACGGCCGGGGCGGGCACCTGGGCCTCGCTCGCCCGGCGCTCGCGCGCGATCACCTCGTCGAGCGCGGCGCGCACCTCGCGGGGC
>JAEWKY010000302.1 GCA_023457615.1 Actinomycetes bacterium
CCCCCCCCCGCCGCCGCCCCCCCGCCCCCCCCCCCGTCCGTGCCCGCGGCGCAGCCGGTGAGCACGAGGGCTGTCGCGACGGCAGCGGCGACGAGCGAGGATCTCAGCTTCATTGCTTCTCCTTCGATGTGAAAACGGAGGCGGACGAGCCGCGACCGTGCAGGATCATCCTCGGCAGTGAGGAGTGTGTGAAGAACTTACAGACAAGTCAGTAAGGTGGCAACCATGTCCGCCGCCCTGCGTAGACTCGGGGCCACTCGACGAAGGATGCACGTGGAACGACGCCCGGTGAGGTCCCGGCCGCAGACGATCGCGCGCCGCCGCGACATCCTCGACGCCGCCGTCGAGATCTTCGGCAGCCGCGGGTACGCCGCCGGCAGCTTGCAGGAGATCGCCGACCGCGTCGGCATGACCCACGCGGGCGTGCTGCATCACTTCGGGTCGAAGGACCAGCTGCTCATCGAGGTGCTCGAGCACCGCGACGAGACCGACGTCGCGCACCTCGAGGGCCGGCACATCCCGACGGGCATGCCGCTCTTCCGGCACCTCGTCAAGACGGCGTTCCTCAACGCGCAGCGCGCCGGCATCGTGCAGGCGTTCGCGGTGCTCTCGGCCGAGTCGGTGACCCACGGTCACCCGGGTCGCGCCTACTTCGAGGAGCGCTACGCAAACCTGCGCGCCGAGGTCGTGCGCGCGTTCCACGTCGTCTGCGCCGAGCACGGCGTCGACGCGCCCGACGAGATCGACGCCGCCTCGGCCTCGATCCTCGCGGTCATGGACGGCCTCCAGGTGCAGTGGCTGCTCGATCCCGAGGCGGTCGATCTCGGCCGCTACACGGCGTTCGCCATCGACGCGATCGTGCACGCCGTGGTCGGCGCCGACGTCGAGGTGCTCGAGCCGGGCTCGCTCCCCGTCCCCTGAGCCTCGGCCGGCGTCAGCCGGCGATGATCGCGTCGCGCACCTTCTTGCGCAGCACCTTCCCGATGAGCGACTTCGGCAGCTCGTCGACGGTCACGATCCGGCGGGGCACCTTGTAGGGGGTGAGGATGCTGCGCGCGTGCGCCCGGAGCGCGTCCGCATCCACCGTGCGCCCCGGCTCGGGGACGACCGCGGCGACGACCTCCTCCTCCCCGTCCGGCGTCGGGATCCCCACGATGGCCAGGTCGGCGACGCCGTCGAAGCCGCGCAGGATGTCCTCCACCTCGCTCGGCGACACCTTGAAGCCGCCGACGATGATCATCTCCTTGATGCGGTCGACGATCCGCACGAAGCCCTGCTCGTCGAGCTGCACGATGTCGCCCGTGCGGAACCAGTCGCCCGAGAACACCGCCGCCGTCTCGTCGGGCTTCTTCCAGTAGCCGCGCATGACCTGCGGTCCGCGCACCCAGAGCTCTCCCGGCTCGCCGGCGGCGACATCCTGGAGCGTCTCGGGGTCGACGACGCGCACCTCGGTGTTCGGCAGGGGCAGGCCGACCGTGCCGGCCTTGCGGGTCGGCGCGACGGGATTCGCCATGAGCACCGGGCTCGTCTCGGAGAGCCCGTAGCCCTCGACGAGGTAGCCGTGCGTCTCGGCCTCCCACGGCTCGACGACCTTCGCCGACAGCGGCATCGCGCCCGAGATGGAGATCTGGATGCCGTCGAGCGACACGCCGCGCTCCTGGGCCGCGAGCGTGAGTCGCTCGATGATCGGCGGCACCGCGGGCAGGAACGTGGCCGGACGCTTCTTGACGACGGGGAGCACGAGGTCGGGGTCGAACCGCGGGAACATCACCAGCCGCGCGCCCATGCTCATCGCGAAGGTGAGGCACAGCGTGAGCCCGTAGGCGTGGAAGAGCGGGAGCACGGCGTACACGACGGCGGTGCCGCGCGGCACGTCGGGCACCCAGGCCCGGGCCTGCGCCGCGTTCACGCCGAGATTGAGGTGGCTGAGGGTGGCGCCCTTCGGGTGCCCGGTCGTGCCCGAGGTGTACTGGATGAGCGCGACGTCGTCGACGCCCGGGCCGGGCACCGTCGCCGCGATCGGCGTCTCGGCGAGCAGCTCCTCCCACGGCACGGTGCCGGTGACCGCGGTCGTGAGGGCGGCGCGGCTCTCCCGCGCGCGGGCGATCGGCAGTCGCAGCAGCAGCCGCGTGCGCCACGGCATCGCGCGGGTCATGTCGACGCTCACGATCGAGTCGACGGCGACGTCGGCGGGCAGCTCCTGCAGGGTGGCGACCATCTTGTCCCACGCGATGACGACCTTCGCCCCGTGGTCCTCGAACTGGTGGCGCAGCTCGCGCGGCGTGTAGAGCGGATTGTGCTCGATGACGATCGCCCCGAGGCGCAGCACGGCGTAGAAGGCGACGACGTGCTGCGGGCAGTTCGGCAGCACGAGCGCGACGGTGTCGCCCTTCGTCACCCCCAGGCGGCGCAGGCCCTCGGCGGCGCGATCGATCTGCGCGCCGAGCTCGGCGTACGTGGTCTCGCGTCCGAAGAACTCGAGCGCGGGACGGTCGGGATAGGTGCGCACCGACTCCGCGATGAGGTCGGCGAGCGACGTCGTCGGCAGGGGCAGCTCGTGCGGCACGCCCGGGGCGTACGAGTCGAGCCAGGGGCGGGCGGGATCGGTCGGCGTGGTGGCGCTCACGACTCCAGCGTCGCACGGCGGAGGTGGCGCAGGTGCATCTCGGTCTGCGCGAGCGCGGAGAGCCGCAGGAATCCGACGAGCGCGTCCCAGCCGCCGGTCCAGGAGACGCGCGTCGCGATCTCCCACACCGTCGCGGCCGGATCGGCGTCGGCGATCGCGGCGATCTCGGCGCTGCGCCGGCGGTGCCGCTCGGCGATCTGCGTCGCCCGCGCGGCGACGCCGTGGAAGCGCGCACCGTGGCCCGGCAGCACCTCGGCGTCGTCGAACTCCGCCATGCGGCCGTAGGCGTCGAGGGCCGCGCCGAGCGGGTCGTCGTCGTCGGTGAAGCCGCCGAGCCCGAGCCCGGGGTTCACGATCGGCAGCACGTGGTCGCCCGTGAGCAGCATCCCGGCCCCCTCGTCGTGCAGGCAGATCGAGCCGGCGGTGTGCCCGGGGGTGTGCACGACCCGCACCGTGCGACCGGGGATCGGCAGCAGGTCGCCGTCGTCGACGAGCACGTCGCCCGCGAGCCCGCGCGGCTGCGACCGAGGCACGGCGCTCGTGCGCACCTCGTCGACGTACTCCGGCGGCACGCCCCAGCGCGCGATCGTCGCCTCGGGCTCCGGGTAGAGCGGGCGGGCGAGGGCCTCGTGCTCGAGGCGGTGCAGGACGATCGGGATGCCGCGCTCGGCGCGCAGGCGCGTCGCGAGGCCGAGATGATCGGGGTGCAGGTGCGTCGCGGTGATCGAGCGCACGTCGGCGAGGCCGAAGCCGGCATCCGCGAGTCCCGCGTCGAGCCGCGCGGCGTTGTCAGGCGTGTCCCAGCCGGGATCGACGAGGTGCACGCCTCCGGCGTCGTCGGCGAACAGCACGCAGTTCGTGGTCTCGACGACGCCGCGCTCGGGCAGCGGCAGCTCGACGAGCCAGACGCCCGGAGCGACGACCTCGGTCACGACAGCTCGGCGCGGATGGTCTCCACGAAGGCGTCGACGTCGGCCTCGGTCGTGTCGAACGCGGTCATCCAGCGCACCTGGCCGGCGGCGCGGTCCCAGTCGTAGAAGCGCACCTTCTCGCGGATGCGGTCGGCCGCGGCGTTGTCGAGCACCGCGAAGACGGCATTCGCCTGCGTCGGCTGGCTGAACGACAGCCCCGGCAGCGCGAGCTCCTCGAGCGCGCCCCGCAGTCGCGTCGCCATCGCGTTCGCGTGCGCGGCGGAGGCGAGACCGAGCCCGCCCTCGAAGAGCGCGAGCAGCTGCGCCGACGCGAACCGCATCTTGCTCGCGAGCTGCATCGTCGACTTGCGCAGGAACACGATGCCGTCGACGCGCGACTGGTCGAGCACGACGACCGCCTCGGCGCCGAGCAGCCCGTTCTTCGTGCCGCCGAGGCTCAGGATGTCGACGCCCGCGTCGGCGGTGAACTCCCGGAACGGCACCCCGAGGGCCGCGGCCGCGTTCCACAGCCGGGCGCCGTCCATGTGCAGCGCCATGCCGTGGGCGTGCGCGTAGTCGGCGATCGCGCGCACCTCGTCGGGCGTGTAGAGCGTGCCGAGCTCGGTCGTCTGGGTGACGCTCACGGCGAGCGGCTGCGCCCGGTGCTCGTCGCCCCAGCCCCACGCCTCGGTCGCGATGAGCTCGGGCGTCAGCTTGCCGTCCGGCGTCGGCACGACGAAGAGCTTGAGTCCGGTGACCTTCTCGGGCGCGCCGCCCTCGTCGGAGTGGATGTGCGCGGTCGTCGTCGCGACGACGGCGCCCCAGCGCGGCAGGAGCGACGTGAGCGAGACGACGTTCGCGCCCGTGCCGTTGAAGACGGGGAACACCTCCGCGTCGGCGCCGAACTGCTCGCGCACGACCTCGCCGAGGCGGGCGGTGTAGAGGTCTTCGCCGTAGGACACCTGGTGCCCGCCGTTGGCCGCGGCGATCGCCGCGAGCACCTCGGGGTGCACCCCGGCGTAGTTGTCGGACGCGAAGCCGCGCCAGTCCGGGTCGTGGAGCGTGGTCACGCGTCCATCGTGCCACCCCACGGGCGTCGGGGCCGCGTCGCTCAGGAGACGGTCGGCGGCTTCGCGTCGCCCGCGCGGCGAGCGGCCCGGCCCTTGAGGATGCGGTAGATCGCGTAGCCCGCACCGAGCAGCGCGAGCGCGTCGTCGGCCCAGCCGATCGGACCGAGCACGTCGGGGATGATGTCGATCGGCGACGCGCCGTAGAGCACGGCGACGATGCCGATGATGACGGCCTTGAGCGTCGAGTGGTCGCGCTTCATGCACGTCACCGTAGCCGAGGCGGCTGCACGGCTGCCGTCAGTCCTTCCGCGACCTCGGTTCCCCTGCGTCCCGGGCCGATGCCGCTAGCCTCTCGCCATGACGGCAGCGCGGGCGGGCTCGGCGTGAGGAACACGGTGAGCCTCGCCTCTCCGCACTCGTATCGAGGTGAGAACACCGTCCTCCTCGCACCTGCGCACTCCGCCGATCGACCTCGAGACGTGAGTGAACGCCTCGGTGAGTGGTGCGACTTCTTCGCCCAGGGTCCGTCGGAGATCCTCGACCTCACGATCATCGGACGCACCCCGCAAAGGCTCTTCGATGCGCTCAGCACGCAGGTTCAGCTGCGTCGACTCCGCATCCACCAGGGTCCCTTCGACGACCTCGCGCGCCTGGACGGACTCAACCAGCTCGTCGAGCTCGCACTGGAGTCCGCGACCTCGATCCGGAGTCTCGAGCCGTTGAGGTCGCATCCCCAGCTCGTCTCACTCGAACTGGGGAACGCGAGGCTGATCCGCGACTACTCTCCCCTGACTCATCTCACCGGCCTTCGGCAGCTCTCCCTCGGCAGTCCGACACGAGCCGCGTCCCTCGACTTCGTCCGGTCTTTGACCGAGCTCCGGCACCTGATCTGGAACCTCGTGCCCGAAGATCTCGACTACTCACCGCTGTTGGCACTCACCTGGGTCGAGGACATGCACGTCTCGACGCTCCGCGGATCTCGACCGCACCTCGTCGACCTCGAATGGGCTCTTCCGGGCATACAACGCCGAAAAGCCGATCGAGTTCGAGGTGTCGCGTACGCATGGCAGGACGGCGAGCGGATCGGCGACTATCGAGATACGCCTGACGGGCGCTCGGGTCTCTATCGCTATGACATCGAGGACTTCGAGCCCTGGCGCGCGTAGCTCGCCCGTTCAGTCGTCGCCCGCCCACTCTTTGATCGCAGCGACCGTGCGTGCGGCGTGCGGGCCGCCGACCGCGATCTGCAGATCGGTGACCCCCGCGGCGCGGAACGCCTCGACGCGCTCCCGCACGTAGGAGGCGGGGCCGACGAGGTTGCCGGCCTCGAGCCAGGCGAGCGGCACCTTCGCCTCGGCGTCGCGCGGGCGCCCGGAGAGGTAGAGGTCCTGGATCTCGACCGCCTCGGCCTCGAAGCCGTAGCGGCAGGCGAGGTCGAAGTAGAAGTTCCTGCCGCGCGCGCCCATCCCGCCGACGTAGAGGGCGTAAAGCGGGCGCATCCGGTCGAGCACGTGCTTGACGTCGTCGCCGATCGCGACGATGCCGCCCGCGGCGATCTCGAGGGGCGGCAGCTCGGGGGACCGCGCGGCCGTGCCGCGGGCGAGAGCATCGCCCCAGAGCTCCGCCGACTTCTCCGGGTGGAACAGGAACGGCAGCCACCCGTCGGCGACCTCGGCCGCGAGCGCGACGTTCCTGTCGCCGAGCGCCGCGAGCCAGATCGGCAGGTCGGCGCGCACCGGGCGGTTCAGCAGCTTGAGCGGCTTGCCGAGCCCCGTGCCCTCGCCGGGCGGCAGGGGGAGCTGGTGGATGCCGTCGTAGACGAGCGCCTCGCGGCGGAGGCCCGCGCGCAGGATCTCGACGATCTCGCGCGTGCGGGCGACGGGGCGGTCGTAGGCGACGCCGTGGAAGCCCTCGATGACCTGCGGACCCGAGGCGCCGAGGCCGAGCACCGCGCGCCCGCCGGAGACGCTGTCGAGCCCGGCGGCCGTCTGCAGCAGGGCGCCCGGGGTGCGCGAGTAGATGTTGAGGATGCCCGCGGCGAGCTCGAGGCGGCTCGTGCGCGCGGCGAGGTACCCGAGCAGGCTCACGGCGTCGAACCCGTAGGGCTCGGCCACCCACACGCGGTCGAGTCCCGCCGCCTCGAGCTCGACGACGAGGTCGGCGGCCTCGACCGGGTTGCCCGAGTAGTCGAGAGGGAGGGAGACCTTCATGCCGTCAGGCTACCCAGGCCTCCCGCCCCGCACGGCTACCGCGAGGCCACGGCCTCCCGCCACGAGACGCGCGCGCCGAGCCGCAGCAGCGAGTTCTCGTAGATGCGCACGCCCACGGCGATGAGCCCGATCGTCGTCACGGCGAGGATGCCGAGCGACAGGATCGGCTCCCACCACTCCGCGGTGCCGAGGAACAGCCGCAGGGGCATCGCGATCGGCGCCGAGAACGGCACGTACGACATGATCGCGACGACGAGCGGGTTGTCGTTGAAGAAGATCACGAGGAAGTACGGGATCATCACGAGCATCATGACGGGCGTCGTCGTCGCTCCGATGTCCTCCTGGCGGGAGACCATGGCTCCGGTCGCCGCGAACAGCGACGCGAGCATCACGAAGCCCACCACGAAGAACCCGATGAACCAGACGACGGGGGCGCCGAGGCTGACGAGCAGCTCGTCCTGGCCCGTCACGGTGAGGCCGATGATGGCCGTGGCGGCGATGAGCGCGATCTGCCCGAAGGCGAGCGCCGAGGTGCCGAGCACCTTGCCCGTGAAGAGCACGCGCGTCGGCACGGCCGCGAGCAGGATCTCGACGACCCGGGTCGACTTCTCCTCGACCACGGACTGCGCGATCGTCGGGCCGAACGTCATCCCGACGCTGAAGAACACGATCCCGAAGGCGAACGCGACGAGGTAGGCGAGACCGCCCGGCACGGCGTCGGGGTCGAGCAGCTCGACGGGCGGCGTCTGGCTGAGCAGCAGGATGAGTCCGCGCGGCTCGGTGCTGTCGGCGATGATGCGCACGCCCAGGTCGGTCGAGTCGTCGGGCACGACCGCCGCGTCCACGTCGCCCGCCCGCACGAGCTCCTCGGCCTCCTCCACGCTGTCGACGGGGACCTCCTCGATCGACTCGCCGATCGCGGCCACGAGCGACGCGTCGGTGACCGCGATGCGCGGGTTCTCCGGGGTGGACGCGGTCACCGAGCTGAAGATGATGCCGCCGAGCACGACGAGCAGCAGGATGCCGGTCGAGATGAGGAACGACTTGCTGCGCAGACGGGTGCTGATCTCGCGCTGGGCGACGAGCCCGACGAGTCGCGGCGAGCCGGTCAGGAGCGCGGAGGGGGCGGACGCGGTCACTGGATGACCTCCTTGAAGATCTGGGCGAGCGAGGGATGCTGACGCGCGAAGCTGAGCACCGCGCCGCGGGAGGTGGCCTCGCGCAGGACGCGCTGCACGGCATCCTCGTCGCTCGCCTCGAAGAGCGCGTAGTCGCCGTCGAACTCGACGACGTCGATGCCCGGCTGCTCGCGCAGCCACGCGGTGTCGGCCGAGGTGAGCAGCTCGTAGCGCAGCGTCGCGTGCTGCTCGCGCAGCGAGGTGCGCGGCCCGGCGGCGCGGATGCGTCCGTCGGCGATGATCACGAGGTCGTCGCACAGCCGCTCGACGATGTCGAGCTGGTGGCTCGAGAAGAGCACCGGCACGCCCGAGGCCGCGCGGTCGGCGAGCACGCCGACGACGACATCCACCGCCATCGGGTCGAGACCCGAGAAGGGCTCGTCGAGCACGAGCACCTCGGGGTCGTGCACGAGCGCGGCGGCGATCTGCGCCCGCTGCTGGTTGCCGAGCGAGAGCTTCTCGATCGGGTCGTCGGCGCGCTCGCTGAGGCTCAGTCGCTCGAGCAGCTCGCGGGCGTTCGCCGTCGCGCGCGCCGAGCCCAGCCCGTGCAGGCGGGCGAGGTAGACGAGCTGCTCCTGGAGCTTCATCTTCGGGTAGAGGCCGCGCTCCTCGGGCATGTAGCCGAAGCGGCGGCGACCGCCCGACTGCAGCGGCACCCCGCCGAGGCTCACCGAGCCCCCGTCGGCGGCGAGCACGCCCAGGATGATGCGCATCGTCGTGGTCTTGCCGGCGCCGTTGCCGCCGACGAAGCCCGTCATGCGTCCGGGGTGCACGTAGAACGAGACGTCGTCGAGCACCTGGCGGGCGCCGTAGCGCTTGTCGAGGTTGCGGATCTCGAGCATGAAAGCCCTCCCTATGTCTGCCTCTCACGCTAGGCAGCGGGACGCGCGCGCGCCTCCGTCTCACGGGGGACCCCTGCGGGTCGAGTGCCCGCGCAGCGGGCGTCTCGAGACCCGACCTCCGCGTGCCTGGTCTCGAGACACCGCCTTCGGCGGCACTCAACCCGCGGGGAGGACGAACCCGGTCTCGTAGGCGCGCACGACGGCCTGCACCCGGTCGCGCACGCCGAGCTTGAGCAGCACGTTCGACACGTGCGTCTTGACCGTCGCCTCGCCCACGATGAGCTCGGCGCCGATCTCGGCGTTCGAGAGTCCGCGCGCCACGAGTCGCAGCACATCGGCCTCGCGGTCGGTGAGCTCGGGCAGCGCGTCGCGCGGGTCCGGCTCCCGGCGGCCGCCGAACCGCTCGATCACGCGACGCGTCACGGCCGGGGAGAGCAGGGCGTCGCCCGCGGCGAGCACCTCCACGGCCTCGGCGAGCTGCTCGGGGCTCGCGGTCTTCAGCAGGAACCCGCTCGCGCCGGCGTCGAGCGCCCGGAACAGCGAGTCGTCGTCGTCGAACGTCGTCAGGATGAGCACGGTGCCCGTCGCCTCGGGATCGGCGACGATCCGCCGCGTCGCCTCGAGCCCGTCGAGCACGGGCATCTGCACGTCCATGCAGATGACGTCGGGGCGCAGCTCCCGCGCGAGTTCGAGGGCCTCGGCGCCGTCGCCGGCCTCGCCGACCACCTCGAAGCCCGGGCGACTCGAGAGGATCACCCGGAACCCCGCGCGCACGAGCTCCTGATCGTCGACGAGGAGGATGCGGATGGCGGGCCGGATCATGCGCTCGCCGGGAGGGGGAGGCGCGCGCGCACGAGATACCCGCCGCGCGATCGCGGACCGACCTCGAGCGACCCGCCCGACGTCGCGACCCGCTCGCGCATCCCGAGCTGCCCGAGCCCGCCGGGCAGCCGCAGGGCGCGGGTGGTGCCGCTGTTGGCGACCTCGAGCTCGACGGCGTCGCTCAGGTAGCGCAGCCGCACCTCGGCCTCGGCGTCGGGGCCGGCGTGCTTGCGGGCGTTCGTCAGGGCCTCCTGCGCGATGCGGTACAGGTTGAGGCTCAGCGCGGGCGGCAGCGGTCGCGCCTCGCCGACGATCGACAGCTCGGTCGGCAGGCCGGCCTCGAGCGACGACTGCACGAGTCGCGGGAGCGCGGCGACGCCGAGGGTCGAGCCGGGCGCCGTGTCGGCGGCGCCGTCGCCGGCATCCCGGAGCGTGCGCAGCAGTCCGTGCAGCTCGTCGATCGCCGACCGCGCCGTCGACTCCACGTGGAGCAGCGCCTCCGTCGCGGCCTCGGGATCGGAGCGGAGGGTCGATCGGGCGGCACCGGCCTGCACCCCCATGACCGACACGTGATGGGCCACGGAGTCGTGCAGCTCGCGGGCGATGCGCACCCGGTCGAGGGCGACGGCCTGCTCGGCGAGCCGCTCCCGCTCGAGCTCGAGCTCCGTCGTGCGCTCGGCGAGGGCCTGACGTTCGAGGGCGGACGCCCACGCGCGCTCGCCGTAGTAGTAGGCGCCCCAGAAGTAGAGGACGTTCGTGAGCACCTGGATGAGCGCGAACGCGACGAAGGGGGAGAACGGCGCTCCCGTGCCGCGCTCCTCGTCGAGGCCCTCGAGCGCGCCGAGGTAGATCGCGACGAAGAGCCAGACGATCATGCCGACCGTGATGACGAGACGCACGACGTGGGCGCGCAGGCGGTGGGCGTCCCACGCCCCCACCGAGTAGAGCGCGATGAAGAGCGCGATGTTGCCGATGAGCGCCTCGGGCACCATGAGCGCCTGGCCCGCGATGAACGTCGCCGCGACGACGAGGGCGACGACCGTGGGATGCCGGCGTCGCCAGACGAGCGGCACCGCGAGGCCGAGCGCGAGCGGGATCGCCGCCCACCCCGGCGCCGGCGCCTCGAAGAATCCCGCGATGCGGTACAGCACCGAGCTCAGCAGGGTGCCGACGGCGATCGCCACCGCGAGGAGCAGGTCGAAGCGCAGCTCGCGGGGAGTCGGCGCCGGGCGCCGCTCGGGGCGCCCGCGGAGCGGGTCGATCACCCTGCGAGCCTACGGAC
>JAEWKY010000303.1 GCA_023457615.1 Actinomycetes bacterium
GGATCGCGGCGGCCGCCGCGGGCTGGGCGCTCGGCGTGCTGCTCGCCGGCTGACGCCCGACCCGTCAGGCCGTGCGGCGGCGGAAGATCACGACGCCGACCGCGACCAGCAGCACGAGGCCGCCGATCCCGGCGAACAGCCAGATCGCCCAGCTCCCGTCGTCGGTCGACGCCGCCGTCTCGGGCTCGGCCTCGGGCTGCTCCTCGGGTTCGACGGGGTGCGGGGTGCGCGTCGCCGTCGGGGTGGGGGTCGGTGTGGGCGTCGGGGTCGCGACGGCGGCGGGCGCGGAGCCGGGACGCGGCTTCACGACGGATCCGCCCGTGCCTCCCGTCGCCGCGCCCTCGGCGATCGTCACGCCCGTCCAGCCGACGAGCCGGCCCTCGGAGTCGGCGACCGCGAGACGGTGCTCACCGTCCAGCCCGGTCGGCATCGTCACCGTGACCGTGCCGTCCGGCGACACCTGGTGCCACGACGAGCCGACGACGATCGGCGTGGAGTTGAGGGAGACGTTGACCCACTGGCCCGCGAACTCCTCGCCGACCTCGACGTCCGACGGCTGGCCGGCCGTGGGATCGCCGTCGGCGAGGGCGATCTCGTCCTCGTAGTCGCCGAGGTCGATGCCGTTCGAGGCGAGGAAGTCGAGGTCGATCGCCTCGAGCGACGACTCGTCGGGCTTCGGGATCCTCACGACGACCGTGCCGAGGTCGACGACCTCGCCGGCCTCCACGCGCACGGACGGGGCGGTCGCGAGCGTCGCGGCTCCCCCGTTGTAAGCCGTGCGGAACGCGGTGCTGCCCGTGAACTCGTCGACGACGGCGAAGCGATAGGTCCCGTCGCCGAGCCCGCGGAGGACGAGGGGCTCGGCTCCGCAGGCGAAGTCCTGCACGTTGCGCACCTCGGCCCACCCGGAGCCGGAGGAGCGGTAGACGACGAGCGAGAAGCAGCGCGCGGGCGGCAGGTTCGCGGTGCCCGTCCCGTCGGCGAGCCGCACGGCGGCACGCACGGTGCCGCCCGGCACGGCCTCGAAGTCGTAGCCCTCGAGCGCCTCGCCCTCCCCGACCTCGACGACCACCGCGTCGGAGGCATAGGGCGACTGCAGCGACGCGGAGCCCGGGCCCGAGCGCCATCCGGCCCACCACAGCTGCGCGGCGCCGATGTCGGGCACCTCCCCGCCGGAGCCCTCGACGTACCCGCCGGAGGTCGGACCGTCGCCGGGGCTGAGCGTGATCTTGTAGTCGCCGGCGGCGACGTTCTGGATGAGGTAGCTCCCGTCCTCCTGCACCTCGGCCGCGTTCACGAACGCGCCCTCGGGGTCGGTGAGCGAGATCCACAGCCCGCTCGCCCGGAAGTCGCCGAGCTCGATCGTGCCGCCGATCGAGCGCGGGAGGATCTCCTCGAGCACGACCGAGGCGCTCTCCGCCGTGCCTCCGGCGATCTCGACCGAGGCCTGCTCGAAGACGCGCAGGGTCGCGCCCGGCCCGCCGGGAAGGGCCGACACCCGCCAGGTGCCCTCGGGGATGTCGGTGAACGTGAACTCGCCGTCGCCGTCGACGAACCCGTCCCAGTAGCCGACCGGCGGGTCGCCGGGCGTGTCGACGGTCACGCGCACGTCGTCGACGGGGTCGCCGCCGAGGTCGAGCACGGTCACGCCGATCGTGCCGTCGTCGAACCCGGTCGACGACCGTCCCGTCGGGGTGATCGGCAGCACGACCGAGGCGCCGGCGCCGACGACGTCGACGCTCGCCCACTTCTCCCGGTAGCCCGGGGCCGTGACCGTGACGTAGAACTTGCCCTCGGGGAGCCCGGTGGCGCTGAAGCGGCCGCTCGCGTCCGTGGTGACCTGGATCGACGGCAGCGACACGGACATGAACTCGATCTCGACCGAGGCGCCGGCGACGGGCAGGTAGGTCGCGCCGTCGCGGATGCGGCCGTTCAGCACGCTCGTGCCGGGGACGATCGACGTGATCGGGAGCTCGACGCCGGTCACGTGCTCGCCGGCGCCGACCGCGACGTCCCGGTAGACGCTGAACTCGCGATAGCCGAGAGCGCCGGCCGGCGGCGTCAGCATGTTGGTGATGACGCTGACGTTGACCGTGCCGGCCGGGAGGTCGGAGATCGTCCAGCGGCCGTCGGCGCCGGTGTTCGTCGACAGCGGTGCCGCCTCGGGGGCGTAGCCGAAGATCTGGGCGCCGACGACCGGAGCCCCGGTGCGGGTGTCGACGACGCGGCCCGACACGGAGGCGGTGCCGGTCGCGTACTCGCCGAGCGTGATCGGCGGCACGACGATCGCGCCGCCCGACACCACGAGGCGGGTCGCGTAGTACTTCGCCCCGGGCACGTTGACGGTCAGCTGGTACGCACCGTCGCGCAGGCTGGAGAACGCGAAGGCGGCGCTTCCCGCCGTCGAGCTGAGCGACGCCGGCATCCCGCTCAACCCGCCGTTCATCGGCGAGAGCGACGCGAAGCCGCCGGTGAACTCGGACCCGCTCGCGAGCCGCACCACGCCCGACACGGAGCCGGTTCCCGTGATCACCCGGGAGAGCCGGAGGTCGCGGTGCACGTCGCCGCGCACGGCGACCCTGTAGTAGCCCGGCTCGTAGGCGATGCCGGCGTAGCTGGGATGCCAGGTCTCCGGACCGCGCACGTTGACGGTCGCGTAGGCCCCGGCGGCGAGGGCAGGCATGCCGATCGAGTAGTCGCCGGACGCGTCGGCGGTGACCTCGCGGAAGCCGTGGTAGCCGTCGACCTCGAAGGCCAGGTTGATGTTCGCGCCGCCGACAGGGTTCCCCGTCGTGCGATCGAGCACCGTGCCCGACACGGTCACGGTGTCGGCGGGCGCGAGCTCGAGCGTCACGTCCGCGCGCACCGACGGGGTGGCCGGACCCACCGTGACGACCCGCTCGACGACGCGGTACTCCCACGACGAGATCGGCCACTTGGTGAAGGTCACGCGCAGCGTGTCCGCGGTGAGGCCCGTGAGCTCGAACCTGCCGTCGACATCGGTCGTGTCGGTCTCGTCCTGATAGCCCGGCTGGCTCGGCGACCCGCCCTGGGTCGTGCCGCGCACCTCGACGCCGGCCTCCGGGTTGCCCTCGTGGTCGAGCACGGTGCCGACGATCTCGAAGGCGCCGGGCGCGGCGGAGGCCGCCGTCGCCGGGAGGGCGACGCCGAGTGCGAGAGCCACGGCGAGCACGCCCGGAAGGACACGGGAGCGGAGCGGACGACGCATGGGTCTCCTCGGGGGCACTCGCGGCGCGCGAGTCGGGTCGAGGCGGGCCGCCTCGCAAGAAACCTAGCGGTCGGCGGGTCCCTCCGACATGGGGAGGAGTCCCCATCGCCGGAGGCCGCCTCAGCCCTTCTCGGCGCCGTCGGAGGTCGACATGATGCGGCGCTGGAAGACGAAGAACAGCACCGCGACCGGGATCGACATGAGCACGGCCGCCGCGAGCTTGAGCGGGAACTGGTTGCCCTGCCCGAGCTGCCCGGCCGTGAGGGTCGCGACGCCGGTCGTGAGCGTGTGCAGATCGGTGTCCTGCCGCGCGATGAGGTAGAAGGCGAACTCGTTCCACGACCCCTGGAAGCTCAGGATGAACAGCGTGATGAGGGCCGGCCGGGCCATCGGCAGCACGATCGACCAGAAGGTGCGGAAGATCGAGGCGCCGTCGATCCGGGCCGCCTCCTCGACCGAGACGGGGATCGACTCGAAGAACTGCTTCATGATGAAGATGCCCGCGGCGTCGATCATGATCGGGATGATCATGCCCGCATAGGTGTCGAACAGCTCGAACTGCTTGAGCACGAGGAAGCGCGGGATGAGCAGCGCCACCGGCGGAACCGCCATCACCGCGATGAGTCCCGCGAAGACGACCCCGCGCCCGGGGAAGCGCAGCCGCGAGAGCGCATATCCCGCGAGCGAGTCGAAGAACACCCGCCCCGCGGTGATGCAGACCGTGACGAGCACCGAGTTGCCCGTCCACTGCAGCAGCGGCACCTGCGTGAAGAGCCGTTCGTAGGCGGCGAACGACCACGTCTCGGGGAGGAGCGAGAGCCCGTTCTGCGACGCGTCCGCGTCGGTTGAAGCTGCCCGCGACCGACACGAGGAACGGGTAGATGTAGATCACCGCGAGCAGGATGAGGATCGCGTAGCCGATCGTGAGCCCCGAGAGCGCGCGCGGACTCAGCCGCGCTCGGCGACGCACCGGGGCGGATGCCGGGGTGGCGCTCATCGGCGGGGCTCCGTCGCGCTCGCCGCGCGCGGGTCGCC
>JAEWKY010000304.1 GCA_023457615.1 Actinomycetes bacterium
CGCCCTCGGTCGCGCGGCGGGCTCCGCGCTCGTCGGGGGTCGCGCCGCGATCCGCAGGAACCCCACCGCGAACAAGGTCTACCGCACGGGCGTCGGAGTCGTCGGCGGCACGACGGTCGCGCTCGGCGTCGTCATGATCCCGCTGCCCGGCCCCGGGTCGCTCGTCGCCCTCGGCGGGCTCAGTCTGCTCGGCACCGAGTTCGAAGGCGCCAAGAAGGTCAACGAGAAGGCGACCCGCGTCGTCAAGAAGGCCGCCGGGGCGGCGAAGGATGCCCTCGCCCGGCGCCGCGCGAACCAGACGGCTCGCGACGAGTCGGCCGGCTCGCCGACCACCGCCTAGCCGTACCGCCACCCGGCCCGCCACCCAGCCCGCAGCTCGCTCGGGCAGCGCGCCCACGCCGCGTCCTCAGGAAGCGTCCTCAGGCCGCGTCGACCGGGCAGTGCAGCCGGGTCGCGGTCGACCAGTCGCCGGCGCGCTCGACCTCGTGCTCGAGCATCGAGCGGCCGCAGAGCGGGCACGGGCGTCCGACGCTCGAGGGCCGCGGCGGCTCGTCGCGCGATCCGAGCTGCGCCGGCCCCATGTAGGGGTAGAGCGCACGGTTCAGTCGGTCCCACCAACGGATGCGATCATCCATACCGTTAGTGTACTCACTATTTCCTTCGCGCACTAACTATCCTGGAGGCGTGACCACCACCGCCGCCGACCCGCTCGCCCTCGATCGCCAGGTGTGCTTCGCGCTCGCCGCCGCCTCGCGCAGCGTCATCGCGCTCTACCGTCCCGCGCTCGAGCCCCTCGGGCTCACGCATCCGCAGTACCTCGTGATGCTCGCCCTGTGGGAGCGCAGCCCGCGCCGCGCCGGCGAGCTCGCCGACGAGCTGCTGCTCGAGCCCGCGACGCTCTCGCCGCTGCTGCGACGCCTCGAGAGCGCGGACCTCGTGTCGCTCGAGCGCGACGCGACCGACGCGCGCGCGCTCGCGGTCTCGCTCACCGACGCCGGCAGCGCGCTCCGCGCGAAGGCGCTCGCGGTGCCCGGGCAGGTCGTCGAGCGGCTCGGCGTCCCCCTCGCCGACCTCGAGCACGCGCGCGACGTGCTCACCGGGCTGCTCGAGGCCTCCCGACGCGCCCGCTGAGCGTTCAGGTGTTGCTCAGGCTGGATCCGGTGCCGAGCGTCTAGTGTCGTCTCGATGGCCAGCAGCGTGCGTCACGGGCGCCTCTCCCGACAAGGCCCCGTCAGAGCGATCCTCGTCGCCATCTCGTCGACCCTCGCGGTGGTCTTCGTCGCGACCGCGTCGATCGTCGGCATCGCCGCGTGGCAGCTCGCGTCGAGCTTCCAGCCGGGCGTCGACATCCAGGCCGACGGCGAGGCGATCGTCTACGCCGGCCCGATCGACCACCCCGTCAACATCCTGCTCGTCGGCAGCGACAGCGGCGGCGGCAACCCCGCCTACGGCCGCCGCGGCGAGAACCTCAACGACGTCAACATCCTGCTGCACCTCTCGCCGGTGTCGAACAGCGCCGTCGCGGTGAGCTTCCAGCGCGACATGTTCGTGCCGATCACGGGATGCGAGAACGGCAACCCCGGAACTCGCAAGATCAACGAGGCGCTGTACTACGGCGGGCTCGCCTGCGCCGTGACGACCGTCGAGGCCCTCACGGGCCTCGAGATCGGCTACGCCGCGAAGGTCGAGTTCGACGGCGTCATCGAGATGTCGACCGCCGTGGGCGGCGTCGAGGTCTGCGTCGCGGAGCCGATCCGCGACAGCCAGCTCGGCATCTCGCTCGACGTCGGCAACCACGTGCTCGAGGGCTGGGACGCGCTCATGTTCCTCCGCAGCCGGTACGGCGTCGGCGACGGCTCCGACACGACGCGCGTGAGCAACCAGCAGCTCTTCCTGTCGGCCCTCATCCGCAAGATCAAGGCCGAGGGCGTGCTCACCAACCCGCTGACGGTCTACACGCTCGCGCGCTCCGCCGCGAAGAACATGCAGCTCAGCACCTCGCTGAGCTCGATCGACGCGATGGCGTCGATGGCCTTCGCGCTCAAGGACATCCCGCTGTCGAACATCTCGTTCGTGCAGTACCCGGCGAGCTCCACGTCGATGGGCGGCGTCAACGGTGTCGCGCCGCTCAAGGGCCAGGCCCAGGTGCTCATGGACGCCCTGCTGGCCGATCACGTCGTCGTCGTCACGGGCGAGCCCGGCGGTGGCGCGCAGGCCGGCGAGGATGTCGTCGAGACGCCGCCTCCCGCCGCCCCGAGCCAGGCCCCCTCGAACACCGCCGAGGAGACGACGACGCCGCCCGACGACGAGGAGGAGCCGCCGCCCCCGGCTGCTCCGGTCGTCGAGCTGCCGCCGTCGATCCACGGCCAGGGCGCCGCCGAGCAGACCTGCACCATCGGCAACAACTTCTGAGTCGCCGCCGTCGCGGGGCTGCTACCGCTTCGCGGTCAGGATGATCTCCACGCCCGTCGGCACGCCGAGGTGGAACGTGCCCTCGGTCGTCTCGACGGCGAAGAGCCCGCCGATCGCGAGCGTGCCGCCGATCAGCTTGCGGAGCTTCTTCTCGTCGGACTCCGTCTCGCAGATCACCTCGAAGGTGCGCGAGCCGTAGGTCAGCAGCTGGTTCGTCATGGTGTGAGTCTCGCGCCGCAGGCGGGCCACCGCCTCCCCCGCGAGACGGAGCCGCCGCACCGCTAGAGTCGCGGCATGTCGACCGTCAACCCGGATGATCGCGAGCGGCGGATCGGCCGGACGCTGCAGCCGGTGATCGTCACGGCGGCCCTCCTCGTGCAGCTGCTGGCGCCCGGGTTCGCCCTCGCGACCGCGTTCGGCATCCTCGACCCCGACGGGTGGCTCATCGCCGTCTACGTCGCCGTATGGGTCGTCGTCGGGCTCGCCGCCCTCGCGTTGCCGAGCGGCCGCAACCCGTACCTGCTCGCGATCTTCATGCTCGCCTACGTGGGAGGGTTGTTCGTGACGATGCAGCTCGCCCAGGACGGGCAGCTCGGGCTGTTCGGCATCCTGCTCATCGTCGCGGCCTACGGCGTCGCCGTCCTCCTGCTCGCGCTCCACCTGCTGCGCGAGGCGGCCGTGCGCCGCACGCGGGAGATCGGCGTCGACACTGTCGCCACGGTGCTGAGCGCGCCCGTCACGGGGATGGTCAACTACGTGCCGCGGCAGCGGCTCACGCTGCGCTTCACCGACCGGCAGGGCGTCGAGCGGTTCGTGCGCGTCGGACGCACGGGCGGCCGGTACTCGGCCGGCGACACCCTGCCGCTGCGCTACGACCCCACCCGTCCGGGGTCGCGGCGCGGGATCCTCGTCGACGGGTCGGGTCCGCGACTGTAGGTCGGCTCCGCGCTGGAGGTCGGGCGCTGCGTAGGGCGGACGGGACTTGAACCCGTGACCGACGGATTATGAGTCTCACGGCGATCTATATCTAGTCGCCTAAGGTCCCTGCAAAACAGGGGAACTTGCAGACTCCGCCATCTTCGTGATGCCCTCAGCAACTCCTAGCAACTCCCAGTCATGTGTGCACTAGATGTGTGCACCGAGGAGGCGCCCGGTGGATCGATCGATGGATTCAGGAGGACTCAAGCATTGGAGTTCTGCGACCCTAGACCGTTAGGGCGTCCACCTTCTCGACGAACAGATCGAATGAGTGGCTCACAGCACGTGGATCACGTGACCACGAGCGAACCCTCACAATGTTGGCGAGGTTGGGCGAGTCCGACTCACGATAATCTCGCACTCGTCCCGAGCCCGGCCTAAGCTCGCGGATTGCGTACTCCTTGGCGTTGTCGATGAGTCCGACGCGGCGCCCCGCAGTTCTAAGGAGCCGCCAAGACGGCAGGTACTCCGCGAAGGCTTCGGGCCATTGCATGAGCCACGCCTCCATCTCCCACGCCGGGGTTGCGGCCCAGACTTGCTCATAACCAATTGATCGAAACGCGTTCTCAATCTTGGCGCTCAAGGCAACGTGACTAGGTTCGACGGCATCGGTGTCTTCGTGGGCGAACACCGCTACAACGTCCGAGTCAACGGAAGCCGCATCTATGACTCGAGCGATCCTCTCGGCTCGGCTTCGTACAGCCCCGGACGGTGCATCGCGCAAGTTGATCGGAGGATTGCGACGCGCTTCGATGGTGATGCCCAGGTCAGGGCGCAGGGCCAAAATGAACTCGCGGACCGTCTTGGTGTCGTTCTCGTCCTCGCCGAAGATCAAGATCAGTTTCGGTTTGGACCGCGTCCTACGACCTCGCGGAGTCACTGCGGAACGCCTCCGAGCTCCCCTGAGAACCACAGTTCTCCCAGGTTCAGTTCGCCCTGGAGCGCAAGCTCTTTGGCACGGATCGTTTCAGGATCGACTGCGGGGAGACGGGTGCTTCCGTCAGTCGCTCGCTCCACCACGATCAGTTCATGCGGCTCGAGACGTCCTACGAGCGCCGGCGAGTGGGTCGCAACCAGGATTTGGGTGCGCTTCGACGCCTCACGCAAGCGCTCTACCAGACGATCAAAGACGTACGGATGTAACCCGTGGTCGATCTCCTCAATACAAGTCAACAGCGGGGGGTGCGGGTCGTAGAGCAGGGCCAGAAGTGCGAGGACGCGCACCGTGCCGTACGACGCATCAGCGAGAAACGTTGAGTCTCTCAGACCTCGTTCCACGATCTTGATCGCAAGCGAAGGTTCCGCGCCGCCGATGTCAACGAACTCAAGCGTCTCGAAGCCCGGAATCATCGCTTGTGCGTCTGCGATGAAGTCTCGGTACGACTGCTCGTCCTCGAGCAGATTCATGATCACTGATGCGAGGTTTCGGCCGTCCGCTGCAAGGGACTCATCGGATCGCGCACTTGGGAGCTGCGCTTCTTTCACGTCGACGTTGAAGACTCTGAACGTCGTAAAGAGACGAGCGAACTTGTCGACCTCTTCCCCGCCAGCAGCTGCAGGCAGACGGCGAAGAGTTGACAGCGCGAGTGAGTCGCTGCGCAAGGGAAGTTCCCGCTCCTCGCGCGCAGTTCCGCGAGAGTCGACGATCTCTGCCTTGCTACCGCTGACCGTAATCCGTCTCCCTCGCCCTTGTAGGCGCTTGAACACGAACTCTTCGTTGCGAAGAAGCAACGACCTTTGGCTTGCGGTGCGAGTCGAGAAGCGCAGCTCATACTCGTCAGGCGCGGTCGCACTGCTGTGCTGCGTGACGTTGGCATAGATGCGGATACTCACGCGGCCGGACTCGGCTTTCGCGCCGCGGTAGCGAACCCGATCGATCCCGCCTCGCCGTTCGAGGGCATCCGGCAGGTCCAGTCTGGCCGCGTCACCCAGGAACTCGATCAAGTCGAGAAAGTTTGACTTGCCTGCGCCATTTGGGCCGACCAGCACGTTAAGGGGCTGAAGCTCGACGTCAACGTCACGAAGGCTGCGGAAGTTCGAGGCGACGATTCGAAGGAGTGGCCTCATGCCACAAACGTATCCGAGAAGACGATCCGCGCACGCAACAACGCCACAGTGGGGCGGGTGGGACTTGAACCCACGGCCTGTCGAGTTATGAGCTCGCTGCTCTGCCAGCTGAGCTACCGCCCCACGGGCGCGAACGCCCATTCCAAGGTAGCCGAAGCAGGGGCTCGGTCGGCTCAACCAATCGTCACCAAATCCAACGCTTTTGAGCAAGAGTTCCTGTGTGCACCAAGTGTGCGCTTCGGGATCAACTTCCCCGGAATCTCAGGGGTGCGATGCCCTACAGCATTGGGTTATGAGTCCGCTGCTCTAACCGGCTGAGCTACCGCCCCGAGCCGCTCCGGCATCCGGAGTGCTCAGTCGGTGACCGGGTCGGTCACCGGTTCCCCACGGTACAGCGCCTCGAAGATGTCCGTCGTCGCCTCGAGGCTGTGCCTCGCCACGATCTTCTGCGACGCCTTCTTCATGGCGGTGTACTCCTCGGGCGACGCCGTGAGCACCGTCGTGAGGTGACGGGCGAACTCGGCGACGTTGCCGGGGTCGTAGAGGTAGCCGTTCTCGCCGGGGTGCACGAGGTGGGGCAGAGCCATGGCGTTCGCCGCGACGACGGGGAGGGCCGAGGCCATGGCCTCCATCGCGGCGATGCACTGCAGCTCGGCCCGCGAGGGCATCGCGAAGACCGCGCCGTGGGTGAGGATGTCGCGCAGCTTCTCGTCGGAGATGCGGCCGTGGAAGGTGACGCGGTCGGCGATGCCGAGGTCGCGCGCCATCCGCTCGAGGCGGTGACGGTCTTCGCCGTCGCCGATGATCTCGACGTGGGCGCCGAGCGCGGGGTCGAGACGCGCGGCCGCCTGGATGAGCTCGTGGATGCTCTTCTCCTCGTCGAGCCGGCCGACGAAGATGATGCGGTTGCCGGTGCGCGGCTCGAACGAGGGCACGTAGTTGGAGGCGTCGAGGCCGTTGGAGATCGAGTGCACGCCCGTGAGGCCGGTCATCTGCTCGAAGTAGTCGGACGAGCGCTTCGTCGGAGTCGTGACCTCGTCGGCCATCGCGTAGACGTCGCGCGCGACCTTCCACTGGGTGCGGATGAGCCAGCGCAGCATCGGCGGCGGCAGGATCGTCACGTGCTGGGCGATGTTCTCGGCCATCGAGTGGTTGGTGCCGATGAGGCGGATGCCCTTCGCCGTCGCCGCGGGCGCGAGGCCGCCGCCGACGATGATGTGCGACTGGAAGTGCACGACGTCGGGCTTCACGAGGTCGACGAGACGCCGCCCGTTCGCCTTCGCCCGCCACGGGAGCGCGAACCGCAGCCACGGGTGCGGATACCAGCGCCAGCTGCGCAGGCGGTGGACGGTGAGCTCGACCCCGTCGTGCGTCTCCGGGCCCGAGCGGCCCGGCCCGTCGGCGGAAGGCGCCACGATGTGCACGTCGTGACCGCGCTTCTTGAGCGCGACCGCGAGGCGCTTGGTGAACGACGCGGACCCGTTGATGTCGGGTGCGAAAGTGTCGGCACCGATCAGAATTCGCACCGGTCGAGCCTATTCCAGGCGCGCCGCTGTACCCCGCAGGTCAGCGGTGGGTCTGCGGATGGTGCTTGGCGAGCTGGAACACGCCGTACACCGCGACGGCGGCCGCCACCGCCCACACCGGGACGACCCACAGCGGCGCGTTGGACGCCTCGCCGAGCACCGCGATGCCGATCGCGACGGCGATGAGCGGGTCGACGACCGTGAGCCCGGCGATCACGAGATCGGGCGAGCCGAGGGAGTAGGCGGTCTGCACGAAGTAGGCGCCGAGGGCCGCCGCGGCGACGAGGGCGACGATGCAGCCGACGGTGATCCACTCGAAGTCGACGGTGCCGGCGATGATGTTGCCGAGCCGATTGATGACGACCTTGGCGAGGGTCGCCACGAACCCGTAGAGCACCCCGGCCGAGACGATGTAGAACAGCGCGCCCGCGCGCTTGCGGGCGAACGCGAAGGTGAGCCCGAGGATCACGAGCACCCCGCCGAGGATGCTCAGGATGATGACGAGCTGCGGCTCGCGGATGACCTGCTCCTGCGCGACGAAGGCCGCGACGGTGACGAACAGCGCGATGCCGCCGACGCAGAACCCGACGGCGCGCAGCACCGCGCCCTCGAGCTTCAGCTTGTTGACGCGCGCGTTGACGATCGTCGTGATGACGAGCGCGACGACGCCGATCGGCTGCACCACGATGAGCGGCGCGAAGGTGAGGCTGCCGAGCTGGAAGACGATCGCGAGCCCGAGCATGACCGAGCCGATGACCCACGACGGCCGGGCGAGCAGCAGCATGAGCTGCTTGACGCTGAGACCGGCCTTCGCGCCCGAGCCGTGCCGCTGCTCGACGAGCTCGACCCCGCGGTGCTGGAACTGCGCCCCGAGCGCGAGGAACACCGCGCCGACGAGGGCGATGAGGATGCCGACCGGGATGAGGCCGCCCGTCGCGCTCTGCAGGGCAAGGTCGTCCAGCACATCCACCCGGGAAATCTAGCGGACGGAGGCTGGATATCCTGGCCGAATGGCCGTTCGACCGATTCGCATCACCGGCGAGCCCGTGCTGCACTCCCCCGCCGCCGACGTCGGCGAGATCGACGACGCGGTGCGCGAGCTCGTCGCCGACATGGAGGAGACGATGGCCGCGGCTCCCGGGGTCGGCCTCGCGGCCCCGCAGGTCGGGGTGCCGCTGCGGCTCTTCGTCTGGTCGTGGGTCGACGAGGACGGGCGGCAGCACCGGGGCACCGCGATCAACCCGTCGCTGCTCATCGCCCCCCTCCCGCTCGGCGAGCTCGACGACGAGGAGGAGTCGGAGGGCTGCCTCTCCATCCCGGGAGAGCGGTTCCCGCTGCGCCGCTCGCCGGAGGCGCTGCTGCGCGCGACAGACCTCGACGGCCGGCCCTTCGAGGTGCACGCCACGGGCTGGCTCGCGCGCATCTTCCAGCACGAGTTCGACCATCTCGACGGCGTGCTGTACGCCGACCGGCTCGAGCATCCGCACGACAAGGGCGCCGCGAAGGCCATCCGCAAGAAGAGCTGGGGCGGCCCCGGCCAGTCGTGGATGCCGGGAGTCGACGACCTGGATGCCTGACGACCGGCTCATGAGCGGCGTCGTCGCCACGTCGGACGGCGCCGAACTCTACTGGGAGGAGTCGGGAGATCCGCGCGCTCCCGCGCTCGTCTGGCTGCCCGGCGGGCCGGGCGCGGGGCGCGGCGCGGGCGGCTACCGCCGCCGCCCGGATCCCGGGTGCTGGCGCATCATCGGGTTCGACCAGCGCGGCTGCGGGCGCAGCACCCCGCTCGTCGACGGACCGGGCGCCGACCTCGACGCCCTCACGACGCCGAGGATGATCGCCGACCTCGAGGAGCTGCGCGAGCAGCTCGGCATCGAGCGCTGGCTCGTCGCGGGCGGCTCATGGGGCTCGACCTACGCGCTCGCCTACGCGCAGGAGCATCCCGAGCGCGTGACGGCGCTCGTGCTCGCCGCGGTCACGACCACGAGCCGCGCCGAGGTCGACTGGATCACCGAGCACGTCGGTCGCATCTTCCCGCGCGAGTGGGAGGAGTTCGCGACCGCGTCGCAGCGCGCGCCCGGCGAGCGGGTCGTCGAGGCCTACGACCGGCTGCTGCGGCATCCCGACCCCGACGTGCGCACGGCGGCGGCGCTCGCCTGGTGCCGCTGGGAGGATGTGCACGTCTCGCTCGCGCCCGGCTGGCAGCCCGACCCGCGGTACGCCGACCCCGCGTTCGCCCGTCTCTTCGCGACCCACGTCGTCAACTCGTGGGCGCACGACGCGTTCCTCGGGCCGCGCGGCATCCTCGACCGGCTCGAGGCGATCGCCGACATCCCGGCGGTGCTCATCCACGGGCGGCTCGACGTGAGCGGACCCCTCGCGACGGCGTGGGAGCTGCACCGCGGGCTGCCGCTCAGCCGGCTGGTCGTCGTCGAGGACGAGGGTCACGGCGGAGCCGCGATGAGCGCGGAGCTCGAGCGCGCCTACGCGTCGTTCGTTTAGGAGATCGTTCGCCTAGGACATCCAGCCCAGGAGCCGCAGGCCCGCCGCGACGAGCGCCGCGACCACGATCACGACGATGAACGGCACGCGCAGGGCGAACAGGATGCCCGCCACGACGACCGCGGGGAGGCGCGCGTCGAGCACGAGGTCTCCGGCGCGTTCGAAGGTCTGGGTGACGACGAGCGCCGCGAGCAGCCCCACGGTCGTCAGGTTGGCGACCCGCGCCGGCGTGGGCCGCTCCATGAACGACGGCGGCACGAGGTAGCCGACGACCTTGAGGGCGAGCACGGCGGCCGAGGCGAGCAGCACGATGTTCCAGACGGTCACGTCGCCTCCCGTCGGCCGGGGACGTTCGTGAGACCGGCGACGATCGCGACGACGGCGGCGGCGAGCACCGGGATGCCCGGGGGCACCCAGGGGATGAGCACGGCCGCGACGGCCGCGGCCGCGATCGCGACGGCGACGGGCTGGCGGGAGCGCAGACGCGGCCAGAGGAGCCCGAGGAACGCCGCCGCGGCCGCCGCATCCAACCCGTACTGCCGCACGTCGCCGACGAGGTCGCCGAGCAGCGCCCCGGCGAGCGTCGTGAGGTTCCAGCCGACGTAGATGCCGAGTCCGGTGACCCAGAAGCCGAGGCGCTGGGCCCGGAGCGTCGGCTGCGCCGTCGCGACCGCCGTCGACTCGTCGATCGTGAAGGGTGCCGCGAGCAGACGCCGCCACCACGGTCCGCCGACGATCGGACCCATGCGCATCGAGTAGAGGGAGTTGCGCATGCCCAGCAGCGCGGCGCTCGCGCTCGCCGCGGGCCCCGCCGCGACACCTCCCCAGGCGAGCACGCCGCCGACGGCGCACTGCGAACCGCCCGAGAACATCAGCAGGCTCAGCCCGCAGGTCTGCCAGA
>JAEWKY010000305.1 GCA_023457615.1 Actinomycetes bacterium
GTCCTCGCCCGCGCGCTCACGCACCTCACGGCGAAGTGGGCGTGGGTCGCCGACGCGCTCCCCGGCCGCCATGCGCTGCGACTCTCCTACGACTCCCGCCCCGCCGATCCGGTGGGCTGCGCGATCGCCGACGCGCGCACGATGTTCGGCGTCGAGCTGCCCGAGCCGACCGACGCGACCGTGCGCACCTGGTCGCGGCCGGCCCCCGATCCGGCCGGATTCGCCGGTCCGCGGGTCGGCGAGCCCGTTGCCGGCGTCGGGCTCGCCTCCGTCATCCCGCACGCCGAGCGCGTCGCGGCCGAGCTTCTCGATTCGACCCCCGGCGCGGGGCGAGGAAGGATGGACGCGTGACCGAGGGCACGACGTACTGCACGCTCTGGGCGGTCTACCGCCGCAGCCGGGGGTCCACCGCGGGCCGCGGCGACGATCTCGCCGCCGTGGCGGCGACCCTGCCCGACGGGGTCGAGCTGCGCGGCGCGTACGACGTCTCCGGCCTGCGCGCCGACGCCGACGTGATGCTCTGGCTCACCGGTCCGACCGTCGACGCGCTCCAGTCGGGGCTTCGCCTCCTGCGCCGCTCGGGCCAGCTCGAGGTGCTCGACCCGACGTGGAACGCGCTCGGCGTGCACCGCGACGCGGAGTTCTCCCGCGATCACCTCCCGGCCTTCGCGAAGGGACTCGCCCCGAAGCGGTGGGTGACCGTCTACCCGTTCGTGCGCTCCTACGACTGGTACCTCCTGCCCGACGACGAGCGCCGGCAGCTGCTGCGCGAGCACGGGATGGCCGGCTCGACCTTCCCGCAGGTGCAGGCGAACACCGTCGCCTCGTTCGCGCTCGGCGACTACGAGTGGATCCTCGCGCTCGAGGCCGACGACCCGGTCGACCTCGTCGACCTCATGCGCCACCTGCGCTCGACGGGGGCGCGTCGCCACGTGCGCGAGGAGGTCCCGTTCTTCACGGGACGCCGGGTCGAGCTCGACGAGCTCGCGGAGGTGCTCGCGTGAGCGCGACGAATCTCGGACCGGTGCTCGGCGCCTCGCCCGCCGCGGCCGACGGCCCCGAGCACGTGACCGAGCCCGTCGCCTACGACGCCATCCTGCTCGCGGGCTTCGGCGGCCCGGAGGGGCAGGACGACGTCATCCCGTTCCTGCGCAACGTCACGCGCGGGCGCGGCATCCCCGACGAGCGTCTCGAAGAGGTCGCGCACCACTACCGTCACTTCGGCGGCGTGAGCCCGATCAACGACCAGAACCGCGAGCTCAAGGCCGCGCTCGAGGCGGAGCTCGCGCGCCGCGGCATCGACCTGCCGGTCTACTGGGGCAACCGCAACTGGGACCCGTACCTCGCGGACGCCGTGCAGGCCGCCTACGACGACGGGTGCCGCACGCTGCTCGCGATCGCGACGAGCGCCTACTCGTCGTTCTCGTCGTGCCGGCAGTACCGCGAGGACCTCGCGATCGCGCTCGAGGAGACGGGACTCGAGGGGAAGCTCTCGATCGACAAGGTGCGGCAGTACTTCGACCACCCCGGGTTCGTCGAGCCGTTCGTCGAGGGCGTCGTCGCCGGGGTGCGCACGCTGCTCGCCGGGGGAGTGGATGCCGGCGCCGTGCGACTGCTGTTCGCGACCCACTCGATCCCCACCGCGGATGCCGAGCGCTCGGGTCCGCGCGACCGCGCGTACCGGGAGAACGCGGGCGGGGAGGGCGGCGCCTACGCGGCGCAGCACCTCGCGGTCAGCGAGCTCGTCGCGACGCTCGCGGCCCGCGAGCTGGGTCTCGAGCGGCTCGGCTGGGAGCTCGTCTACCAGTCGCGCTCCGGTCCGCCGACGCAGCCCTGGCTCGAACCCGACATCAACGACCGCCTCGAGCAGCTCGCGGGGGAGGGCATCCGGGGGGTCGCGGTCGTGCCGGTCGGCTTCCTCTCCGACCACATGGAGGTGCTCTGGGACCTCGACACCGAGGCGAAGGAGACCGCGGCCGAGGCGGGGCTCGCGTTCGTGCGCGTGCCGACGCCGGGATCGCACGCGCGCTTCGTCGCGGGGCTCGTCGACCTCGTGCTCGAACGGCGCGACGGCACCCCGGCGGCCGAGCGTCCGGCGCTCACCGACCTCGGCCCGTGGTTCGACGTCTGCCGCCCGGGCTGCTGCGAGAACATCCGCGCCGGGTTCAAGCCCGCGGCGGCGGGGCTGGCGCCGTGAGGCTCGGCACGCGCGGCAGCGCCCTCGCCCTCGCCCAGTCGCGTGCGATCGCGGACCGGCTCGGCGCCGAGGTCGTCGTCATCGAATCCGAGGGCGACAGGTCGTCGGCCCCCCTCGCCGAGCTCGGCGGCACGGGTGTCTTCGCCGCCGCGCTGCGCGTCGCGCTGCGGAACGGCGAGGTGGATGTCGTCGTCCACTCGTACAAGGACCTCCCGACCGCGCCGCACGAGGGACTCGCGATCGCCGCGGTGCCGCCGCGCGCCGACGCCCGCGACGCCCTGTGCGCGCACAGCGGGCTCACACTCGACACCCTGCCCGAGGGCTCCCGCGTCGGCACGGGCTCGCCGCGTCGTCGCGCCCAGCTGCTCGCCCGCCGCCCCGACCTCGAGGTCGTCGACCTCCGCGGCAACGTCGACA
>JAEWKY010000306.1 GCA_023457615.1 Actinomycetes bacterium
CCTCCTCGCGGCCTCGCGGTCGCGCGCGGGTCGGCCCGGCATCCTCTGACGCGCGCGTCAAGCCCTGCCCCTTGGGCGCGATCGCGCGTGTGATGGGGGGATGCCGAACGAACTGGACGTCATCCTCGACATCATGAAGGGCTCGCGCTTCGCGACCGTGACCACGCGGGGCGCGGGCGGCCACCTCTTCAGCCGACCCCTCGCCGTGCTCGACCACGACTTCGACGGCACGGTGTGGTTCTTCACGCCCGACCCGAGCCCGAAGACGGACGAGATCGCGGCCGACCCGCACGTCAACGTCGCCTACTCCGACGGGGCGAGCCACGTCTCGCTGAGCGGCGAGGCCCGCGTCACCCGCGACCCGGCCCTTCTCGACCGCTTCTGGAACCCCTGGGCCGAGGCCTGGTTCGACGGCGGCCGCGACGATCCGTCGGTCGCCCTGCTCGAGGTCGACGCCGACACCGTCGAGTTCTGGCACGTCGACAAGCCGGCGGTGCTGCGCGCGGTGGAGGTCGCCAAGGCGCTCGTCACGCGCTCGGCTCCGGACGTCGGCGAGTCGCGCACCGTCGACTTCCGGGACTGACCGGCGCCCGCGCCGAGGACCGGTCGCCGCGCACGGACCTCGGCGTCAGCCGGCGAGCCCCGGACGCCCGTCGCGCTCGGTCCAGGCGACGCTCCAGGCCGCCACGGAGTCGAGCACAGGTCCGAGCTCCTCGCCGACCGACGTGAGGCCGTAGCGGATCTCGACAGGGCGGGAGGTGACCACCTCGCGCGCGACGAGCCCGGCGTCCTCGAGCTCCCGCAGGCGCTGCGTCAGCATGGCGTCGGTGACGCCCGGGATGCCCGCGCGCAGCTCGCTGAAGCGCTGTGCGCCCGCGAAGAGCTGCTGCAGGATCACGCCGTTCCATCGCCGCCCGATGAGCTCGATGGCGGCATGGAAGTCGGGACAGGTCCCCCGTGCTATGTTTTTCATAGTTGCTCTGAATTCACTGGTGACTACGAGAGGAATAGCGACATGACCGACACTACCAGCCGCCTGCGCGAGCTCGACTTCTTCGTGGGCGCGTGGGACGCCACGGGGCGCTTCCACGAGACGCCGTTCGGGGCGGGCAAGCCCATCACCATGCGCATCGAGGGCAGCGCCGAGGACGGCGGCATGTGGACGGTCGTGCGCACGCGCGAGCTGCCGACGGACGACAACCCCAGCCCGCTCACGGCGCGCTACCTGTGGGGCTACGACGCGATCGCCGACGAGTTCGTCGCGGAGTGGTTCGACAGCAACGGCGGGCGCGCGACGCAGCGCTCCGCCGGCTGGGACGGCGACGTGCTCGTCTTCGAGGGCGCCATGACCCTCGGCGGCCACACCGTGCCGCTGCGCGACACCTTCACCCGGACGGGCCCGGACGCGTACCACCACATCGGCGAGACCGACCTCGGCGGGGGCTGGATCCCCGTCGACGACGAGGACGCCCGGCGCGCCGCGTGAGCGACCTCGAGCTCGGGGTCACGACGCTCACGGAGATCGGGCTCGACGCGTCGGGCGGGCTGCTCACGCACGCCCAGGCGACGCGGAACATCGTCGAGCAGGGCGTCGCGGCCGACACGGCGGGGCTCGACGTGTTCGGCATCGGCGAGCACCATCGCGCCGACTTCGCGGTCACGAGCCCCGAGACCGTGCTCGCGACCCTCGCGGGACGCACGTCGCGCATCCGGCTCAGCTCGGCGGTGACCGTGCTGAGCTCCGACGACCCGGTGCGCGTCTTCGAGCGCTTCGCCACACTCGACGCCCTCTCCTCGGGCCGCGCCGAGGTCATGCTCGGGCGCGGGGCGTATGTCGAGTCCTTCCCGCTCTTCGGCTACGAGCTCGCCGACTACGAGAGGCTGTTCGAGGAGAAGCTCGAGCTCTTCGGCCTGCTGCTCGCGGAGGGCCCGGTCACGTGGTCGGGCACGGTGCGCCCGGCGCTGCGCGAGCAGGTCGTCTATCCGCCGACGGAGGGCGGCCTCGCCGCGTGGATCGGCGTGGGCGGCAACCCCCAGTCGGTGCTGCGTGCGGCGCAGGCCGGACTGCCGCTCGTCGTCGCGACGCTCGGCGGCCCGCCCGCCGGGCTCGCGCCGCTCGTCGAGCTCTACCGACGGGCGCTCGCGCAGCTGGGTCGACCGCCCCTGCCCGTCGCGCTCAACGCGCACGGCTACGTCGCCGACACGGATGCGCAGGCGCGCGACGAGCTCTGGCCGCACTACCTCGCGTCGCTCGAGGCGCTCGCCCGTGAGCGGCAGGCTCCCGTGCTGACCCGCGACCAGTTCGACCGCGCCACGGGGCCGGAGGGAGGGCTGTTCGTGGGCTCGCCCGACACCGTGGCGCGCAAGATCGTGGCCGCCACGGAGGTTCTCGGCGCGTCGCGGTTCGCGATGAAGTACAGCCACGGCACCCTGCCGCACGAGCTCATGGTGCGCTCGATCGAGTTGCTCGGGCGGGAGGTCGCCCCGCGCGTGCGACGGCTGCGCGAGCGGTCGGCGGCGCGGGCATAGCGCTCGCGAGCGTGCGCAGGCGTCTCCGGCGGCGTGTCGCGGTGTCACGTACCGCCGCACGGTCGCCGGATCCTCTGTGATGGATCGGTGACCACTGTCGAGCTCGACCCCCAGCTCCGCCGCAGGATCCGCGAAGACCTCCCCGTCGCCCTCGATCGCGGAGAGCTCTTCGCGCTCTTCCAGCCGCAGGTCGAGCTCGCCACCCGGCGCGTCGTCGCCGCGGAGGCGCTCGCGCGCTGGCGCCACCCCACCATCGGCGAGGTGAGCCCGAAGGTCTTCATCGAGGTGGCGGAGGACGCCGACGAGATCGGTCGCGTGAGCCGGTTCATGCTCGACGCCGCCTGCCGGCAGGTCGGCGAGTGGCGTGCGGCCGGCCTCGACCTCTCCGTCTCGGTGAACGTGTCGCCGCTCGAGCTGTCGTCGCCGAGCTTCTGCACCGACGTGCTCGAGGTGCTGCGCCGCTGGGACGCGCCGCCCTCGGCCGTGACCCTCGAGGTCACCGAGACGAAGGAGCTGCACGACGTCGACGCCTTCCTCGGGTGCATCGCCGGCGCCCGCGAGGAGGGACTGGGCATCTCGGTCGACGACTACGGCGCGGGCTTCGCGTCGCTGCGGCGGATGTACGAGCTCCACGCGTCGGAGGTGAAGATCGACCGCAGCCTCATCAAGCGCGGCTTCGTCGACGAGGTGCGCGAGATCGTGGCCGAGGCGCATCGGCGCGGAGCGCGCATCGTCGCGGAAGGCGTCGAGACGATCGACGACCTGGACGTCGCGCGCGCCATGCACTGCGACCGCGCCCAGGGCTGGCTCTTCGGGCGCGCGATGTCGGCCGACGACGTCGCGCAGCTCGCCCGGCGCCGCGTCTAGCGTCGCTCGTCGGGGCGGATGCGCTCGTCGGGGCGGATGGGTCAACCCCGGGGCGGGTCGACCCGGCCCTCGGCGATGAACGCGAGCCGTCGCAGCGTCTCGGCGTTGCGCACCCCGAGCGGCACGTCGAGCAGCGGCGCGGGGACCCACGATCCCGGGCCCCTCACCGCGCGTTCCGTGAGCCGCACGACGCAGCCGTCCCCGCGCGGCTTGACCTCGATCACGACCTCGGCCTCGCCGAGCGGCCAGCCCGCGGGTCGCATGACCATCCGTCGCGGCGGATCCCACGCGCGCACCGTGGTCTTGTCGTCGATCACGACCGGCCAGACGCCGAACGAGTGGTGCAGGTGGCTGCCCTCGGCCGGCCACGCGTCGTCGACGGCGCGCATCCTCGACGCCCCGACCACCCAGGTCGGGAACACCCAGCCGTCGGCGAGCACGGCGAAGACGTCCTCGGGGCGGCAGTTCATGACGCGGACGTTGGACGACATGGGTCACCTCTCGGGGGCGAGCGACGGTGGGCTGAGGATGCCGAACTCGTGCCGCAGCGCGCTGCGGGCGGCGTAGTAGCCGGAGAGCCCGTGCACACCGGGTCCGGGCGCGGTCGACGACGAGCACAGGTAGAGGCCGTCCGCGGGCGTGCGCCACGGGTCGGTCGAGAGCACGGGTCGCGCGAGCAGCTGCCGGAACGTCGGCGCCCCGCCCGCGATGTCGCCGCCGACGTAGTTCGGGTTCTCGGCCTCGAGGTCGACCGCGGTGCGCGCGTGCGCGGCGAGCACGACATCCCGGAACCCCGGGGCGAACCGCTCGATGCGACGCGTCACGGCCTCGGTGGGGTCGAGGGTCGACCCGGCCGGCACGTGCGTGTACGCCCACAGCACGTGCGCGCCCGCGGGGGCGCGGGTCGCATCGTCGACGGACGGCTGCGCGACGAGCACGTAGGGGTCGTCGGGATGCCGTCCTGCCGCGACCTCGGCCTCGCTGCGGGCGATCTCGGCGCTCGTGCCGCCGACGTGCACGGTGCCCGCACGGGCGAGGTCGGCGTTCGCCCACGGGACCGGGCCGGAGAGCGCGAAGTCGACCTTGGCAGCCCCCGCGCCGTAGCGGAAGCGACGCAGCCGGCGGCCGTAGGTATCGGGCAGCCGGTCGGCCGCCAGCACGCTGAGCGCCCGCGGCGTCGTGTCGGCGAGGATCGCGCGAGCGCTCGGCAGCTCGGCGAGGCTCCTCACCTCGGTGCTCGTGAGGATCTCGCCGCCGTGCGCGCGCAGGTCGTCGGCGAGCGCCTCCACGATCCGCCGGCTGCCGCCGATCGGGATCGGCCAGCCCCGCGCGTGCGCGTAGGTCGTGAGCGACAGGGCCGTTCCCGCAGCGGCGAGCGACGGCATCCGCTGGATCGCGTGCGCGCCGACCCCGGCGAGCAGCGCGGGTGCCGCGTCGTCGTGGAAGCGGGCGCCGGCCGCCGCGGACGCCTGCTCGAGCGCGCGCAGCCCGAAGCGCACCGCGGTGACCGGATGCCGCGGCACCTGCAGCAGCGAGGACAGCACGAACTGGGCGACCTGGTCGGCGCGGTCGACGAGGGGCTCCATCAGCCGGCGGTACGCCGCCCCGTCGCGTCCGAGACCGTCGACGGTGCGGTCGAGGTCGCGCCAGGCGAGGGCGGCGCGCCCGCCGTCGAGCGGATGCCCGAACGAGAGCTCGGGGACGACCAGCTCGATGCGCCGCTCCAGCCCGAAGCGCCGGAAGAAGCCGCTCGCGAGCGCGAGCGGATGCACGGCCGAGCACACGTCGTGGGAGAACCCCGGCAGCGTCAGCTCGGCGGTGCGGGAGCCCCCGCCGATCGTCGCCTCGCGCTCGTAGACGCGCACCGACAGCCCGGCGCGGGCGAGGGTCACGGCGGCGGCGAGACCGTTCGGCCCCGATCCGACGACGATCGCGTCGAGCTCGGCCATGCTCCGACCGTAGGACCGCATCCCCGGCGCGACCAGGGTTCGACGCCGAGAGTCGAAGGTGCTACGCCCCCGCGTGTCGAGTGCCGCGCGCCGCGGTGTATCGAAACCCCGCCCACCGCGGGTTGAGTGCCGCGCGCCGCGCGGTGTATCGAAACCCCACCCCGGGGTCAACGCCTCTCCCCCTCGGCACGCCTCTGCGTACCGTGGCCGCATGGCGGCGACCGAGCTGTGGCTCACGCGACACGGGGAGAGCGCGGGCAACGTCGCGGCGGCGCGCGCCGAGGCGAACGGCGACCCTCGTCTCGCGATCGACGTGCGCGACGCCGACGTGCCCCTCACGGCGACGGGCGTCGAGCAGGCGGAGGCGCTCGGAGCCTGGCTCGCCGAGCAGCCCGCGCCGCCGGCGGCGGTGTGGGCGTCGCCGTTCC
>JAEWKY010000307.1 GCA_023457615.1 Actinomycetes bacterium
CCTCCGCGCCGACCGCACCGCCCCGGGCGCGTTCGACGGCGCGACCGGCGAGTGGGACGCCGTGATCGACGTCGCGCGTCAGCCCGGTCAGGTGCGCGCAGCCGTCGACGCCCTCGCCGCGCGCGCGGGCCACTGGGTGCTCGTGTCGACGAGCTCGGTCTACGCCGACGCGACGATCCTCGGCGGCGACGAGAGCTCGCCGACCCACGAGCCGCTCGAGGCCGACGAGATGGGCGGCCTGTCGGACTACGGCCCCGCGAAGGTCGCCTGCGAGCGGCTCGTGCTCGACGCCCTCGGCCGCGAGCGGTCGCACGTCGCGCGCGTGAGCCTCATCGGCGGCCCCGGCGACAGGTCCGGACGCGGCGTCTACTGGCCGTGGCGGTTCGCGCATCCGTCGTCGTCCGACGGCCGCGTGCTCGTGCCTGAGGCGGCGCACCCCGTGCAGCTCCTCGACGTGCGCGACCTCGCGGCCTGGCTCGTGGATGCCGCGGAGACCCGCGCGCCGGGCGTCGCCAACGTCGGCGGCGAGACCTTCACGCTCGCCGAGCACCTCGCGATCGCGCGTCAGGTCGCGGGCGGCACCTCGGTGCCGGTGCCGGTCGACGACGCCTGGCTCGAGGCGCATGACGTGCAGCCGTGGGCGGGGCCGCGGTCGCTGCCCCTCTGGCTTCCGGCGGAGGCGGCCGGGCTCAACTCGAACAGCACGGCGCGCGCCGAGTCGCTCGGGCTGCGTCGACGGCCGCTCGCGGAGACGCTCGCCGACACGCTCGCCTGGCGGGAGGCGCATCCGGAGGTCGCGCTCGGGGCGGGGCTCTCGGATGCCGACGAGCTCGCGTTGCTGCGCGAGTTCGGCTGAGACCTACCCCGTCGGTGCGGACCGAGCGGGCCGACCCTTCGCCCGCTTGACGATGCGCACGGCGCGGCGGAAGTCGCGCAGGTTCACCTTGAGGGTGAGCTGGTGGCGGCGCGCGAGGATCGCGGCGACCACGATCGCGGCGAGCAGCGGCATCCCGCCCGCCACCGCGAAGGCCACGTGCATGCCGAGCACCTCGGCGATCCAGCCGATGATGAGCCCGCCGGCCGCCTGGCCGCCCATGAGCACGATGGTGTAGATGGCGATGACGCGCCCGCGGATGCTCGGATTCGACGAGAGCTGCACCATCGCGTCGGCGCCCGTCGCGAACAGGAGGCGGAACACCCCGAGCGCGACGACCCCGCCGAGGAACACCCCATACACGGGCACGATCCCCGCGACCAGGATGGCGAGACCGTAGGCCCCCGTGAGGAACGCGATCGACCGCAGGCGCAGCGACTTCCGGCGCGCCGACAGCACCGCCCCGACGACGGCTCCCACGGCGGCGAGCGAGGTGTAGAGCCCGTAGCCCTCGGAGCCCGTGTCGAACCCGCGCTCTCCCGCGGCGGCCGTGAAGAGCACCGGCAGCGTCATGCCGAAGGTCGCGATGAAGAACAGCAGCACGATCGGCCAGAGGATCGTGGGCTTGCGCCGGGCGTAGCGCACGGCGACCGTCACCCCGCGCGACCCCTTCGGCGGTCGCACGACGGGCGACAGCTCCCGCGTGCGGAGCGTCGCGAACGCCACGAGAGCCACGAGGGTGACGACGACGCTCGTCGCGATCGACCATCCCGATCCGACGACGCCGATGAGGATGCCGCTGATCGCGGGGCCGATGAGACCGCCGATGTGGAACACGCCCGCGTTGATGCTCACGGCCGTGCGCAGCCGGGCCGGGTCCACGATCTGGCCGAGCACCGCGCCGCGCGCCGGTCCCTCGAGCGCGCCCGCGATGCCGGCGACGAGGGCGACGGTGAAGACGAGCCACACCTCGGCGAGTCCGAGGATCGCGGTGACCGCGAGCACGCCCATGCTCGCGACCGACACCGACTGCGTGAGCACGACGATCGTGCGCCGGGGGAACCTGTCGGCGACGACTCCGGCGAGCGCCCCGAACACGAGCGTCGGCCCGAACTGCAGGGCGACGGCGAGGCCGACGAGGGCGAGGTTGCCCGTGAGCTCGAGCATGAGCCAGTCGATCGCGACGCGCGACATCCAGAAGGCGATGCTCGACGCGAAGAGGGCGATCACGACGGCGCGGTAGTTGCGCAGCCCGAAGAGCGCGAAGAGCTCGCGCCACGACGGCCGGCCGGGCTGGATGGCGATGGGGGCGGTGACGGGATCGCTCATCGTCGCGCCGCCCTCACGGCGTCCAGCCTACGCGCGGGCCGCGGCCGGACCCGGGGCTTGCGCGGCGTTCCTCCACCGGGTGAGAAGCTCCGCCTCGGAGTCGATCCGCTCGGGGGCGAGCACGCGATCCTCGGCGACGAAGTAGAAGACCGCGTCGACGTCCGACTCCGGGATGCCCGCCCAGCGCGCGTAGGCGAGCCGGTACAGGGCCAGCTGCAGCTGCTTGCGCTCGAGATCGGCGGCGTCCTTCGGAGCGCGCCCCGTCTTCCAGTCGACGATGCGCACGCGGCCGTCGGGCTCGTCGTAGACGGCGTCGATCTTGCAGACGACGACGCGGTCGTCGAACGGCAGGTGGATCTCGCGCTCGACCTCGCGCGGCCGGCGCTGCGCCCACTCCGACGCCTCGAACCTCGCCCGCAGCGCCGCGAGGTCGCCCGACTCCTCGACGCCGGCATCCGTCTCGCCGGGCAGCGCGTCGAGCTCCTCGGCGCCCGTGCCGAACCCGAACCGCTGCTCGACCCAGGCGTGGAAGAGCGTGCCGAGCCGCGTCGCCGAGAACGGCCGCTCGGGCATGGGCCGCCGCAGCTCCCCCGCGACCCGCTCGGGCTCGGTGACGTAGTCGTGGAACCGGGAGGCCGGGACGCGCGTCGGGATCGCGACGGGGGCGGGGGCGCCCCGGGCCGCGCGCTCGGCGAGCAGCAGCTCGAGGT
>JAEWKY010000308.1 GCA_023457615.1 Actinomycetes bacterium
CCGTCGCGACCGTCCTCTCCGTCGACGCCGTCGAGACCGTCTGTCCCCTCGCCCGGGGCGGCCGAGGACGCCGGGACGGGGCCGGCAGTCGAGACGATCCACCAGGCCACGAGGCCCGAGCCCCCGACGGAGAGGACGAGCACGAGGAGTCCGGCGACGATGGCGGACCGGAGTGAGAGCATCGGGATCCTTCGATCGGAGCGAGGGTTGCTCGCATCCTACGGTCGCGCCGGCGCCGGAACCGCGGCATCCCTCACGACGCGCCGCGAGCGCCTACTTCTTGTCCTTCTTCTCGACGTCGCCCGACAGTGCGGCGATGAACGCCTCCTGAGGGACCTCGACGCGCCCGACCATCTTCATGCGCTTCTTGCCCTCCTTCTGCTTCTCGAGCAGCTTGCGCTTGCGGGTGATGTCGCCGCCGTAGCACTTGGCCAGAACGTCTTTGCGCATCGCGCGGATCGACTCGCGGGCGATGATGCGCGCGCCGATCGCGGCCTGGATCGGCACCTCGAACTGCTGACGCGGGATGAGCTCGCGGAGGCGCCCGGTCATGAGCACGCCGTACGCGTAGGCCTTGTCCTTGTGCACGATCGCGCTGAAGGCATCCACCTTGTCGCCCTGCAGCAGGATGTCGACCTTGACCAGGTCGGCCTCCTGCTCGCCCGCCGGCTCGTAGTCGAGCGACGCGTAGCCCTGCGTCTTCGACTTGAGCTGGTCGAAGAAGTCGAACACGATCTCGCCGAGCGGCATCGTGTAGTGCAGCTCGACGCGGTCGGTGCCGATGTAATCCATGCCGCCGAGCGAGCCGCGCCGGCTCTGGCAGAGCTCCATGATCGCGCCGACGTAGTCCTTGGGCGCGAGGATCGACGCCTTCACGATCGGCTCGCGCACGTTCGCGATCTTGCCGTCGGGGTACTCCGACGGGTTGGTCACCGTGACGGTCTTCTTGTCCTCGGTCTGCACCTCGTAGATCACCGACGGGGCGGTCGTGATGAGGTCGAGCCCGAACTCGCGCTCGAGCCGCTCGGTGACGATCTCGAGGTGCAGCAGGCCGAGGAAGCCGCAGCGGAATCCGAAGCCGAGCGCGACCGACGTCTCGGGCTCGTAGTTGAGCGCGGCATCCGACAGCTTCAGCTTGTCGAGCGCCTCCCGCAGGTCGGGGTAGTCGCTGCCGTCGATCGGGTAGATGCCCGAGAAGACCATCGGCAGCGGCTCGGTGTAACCCGGCAGCGGCGTCGTCGCGGGCTTCTGGGCGGTCGTGACGGTGTCGCCGACCTTCGACTGCCGCACATCCTTCACGCCCGTGATGAGGTAGCCGACCTCGCCGACCGCGAGTCCCTTCGAGGCGGTGGGCTCGGGGCTCGAGACGCCGATCTCGAGGATCTCGTGCTGCGCCCTCGTCGACATCATCTGGATGCGCTCGCGGGGCCCCAGCCGACCGTCGACCATGCGCACGTAGGTGACGACGCCGCGGTACGGGTCGTAGACCGAGTCGAAGATCGCCGCGCGGGCGGGGGCGTCGGGATCACCGACGGGGGCGGGGACGCGCTGCACGACGCGGTCGAGCAGGTCCTCGACGCCCATGCCGGTCTTGCCGCTCACGCGCATCACCTCGTCGGGGCTGCCGCCGATGAGCCCGGCGATCTCGGCCGCGTACTTCTCGGGATCGGCCGCGGGCAGGTCGATCTTGTTGAGCACCGGGATGATCTCGAGATCGTTGTCGAGCGCGAGGTAGAGGTTGGCGAGCGTCTGCGCCTCGATCCCCTGCGCCGCGTCGACGAGCAGGATCGCGCCCTCGCACGCCGCGAGGCTGCGGGAGACCTCGTAGGTGAAGTCGACGTGCCCGGGGGTGTCGATCATGTTGAGGGCGTAGGTCTGCCCGTCGAGCTGCCACGGCATCCGCACCGCCTGGCTCTTGATCGTGATGCCGCGCTCGCGCTCGATGTCCATGCGGTCGAGGTACTGCGCGCGCATGTCGCGGTCGGCGACGACGCCGGTGATGCCGAGCATGCGGTCGGCGAGGGTCGACTTGCCGTGGTCGATGTGCGCGATGATGCAGAAGTTCCGGATGCGCGACGGGTCGGTCGCGGCCGGCTGCAGGGGCGAGGTGGCACGAGGCATTTGGGGTCAATTGTCGCAGAACGCGCGCCGTCGCTCGCGCCGGACGAGCGGAGGGCCCGCGAGCATCGCCCGCGGACCCTCTCCCGATCGCCGGAGGCTCAGAACCAGCTGAACGCCCACGCGCCGTAGGCGAAGGGCAGCGCGAAGCCGAGGGCGAGCAGCCCGAGGAGCAGCCACCCGAAGAGCGACACGAAGCCGAGCACGATGGCCCAGGTGGCGGTGGTGCGCGCGGCGGGCTCGTCGCGGTGGCCGATGAATCCGACGACGATGCCGACGATCGCGAGCGGGGTCATGGCGAACACGATCGAGAGGATCGAGAGCACGAGGCCGATCACGCTGAACGTGGTGGTGGTGCTCCCCGCGGCGGCGGGGGTGGCCGTCGCCTCGACGGGCGTGGTCAGGGATTCGGTGGTCATGACTCGAAGCTACGCAGCGGGCCACGGAGGCGCAGTGGGGCTGACCCCCGGAACGCGCGGCGGCCCGCCGCCCCCGGAACGCGCGCGTTGCCCGCACGGGTGCGATCCGGTAACGTAGACCCTTGGTTTCCGCGTGGTCTTTCCTCCCACGCGATTCGCCGGAAGCGTCCCTCTACCGCTCCGGGATCTGCCACCAGGTAGAAGACGAATCCTTCCGCACGAAAACGAAAGCACAGGCATGGCCAACATCAAGTCGCAGATCAAGCGCATCGGCACCAACAAGAAGGCGCAGGAGCGCAACAAGGCCGTCAAGAGCGAGCTCAAGACCGCCATCCGCTCCACCCGCGAGGCGATCACCGCGGGCGACGCCGAGAAGGCCCAGGCGGCCCTCAAGATCGCCACGAAGAAGCTCGACAAGGCGACCAGCAAGGGCGTCATCCACGCCAACCAGGCCGCCAACCGCAAGTCGGCGATCGCCCGCCAGGTCGCGGCGATCCCCGCGGGCTCCGCGCCCAAGGCCGCCGCGTCGAAGCCGGCCAAGGCGAAGGCCGCCGCCGCCAAGTAAGCGCTGCAGGAAGGCCCTCGTCCCGCGGGACGGGGGCCTTCCTCGTTCTCGGCGGACGTCGTGTCCCGCCGGGCTCCGCGATTCCCGCCGGGCTAGCGGCGCGCGCGGTCGCTCAGCTGCTCGACGAGGCGCTCGAGCGCGTAGACGGGATCGCGTCCGCCGCCCTTGACCTGGGTGTCGGCCTCGGCGAGCGCCTCGATCGCGCGGCCGAGGCCCGCGTCCGTCCAGCCCTGCAGGTCGCGCTTCGCGCGGTCGACCTGCCACGGCGCGAGGCCGAACCGCGACGCGAGGTCGTTCGACGAACCGCGCTGACCGGCGAGCTTCGCCATCGTGCGGATCTTGCTCGCGAACGCCGCCACGATCGGCACGGGGTCCGCGCCCGACGCGAGCGCGTGCCGGAGCAGCCCGAGCGCCTCGCCGTGATGCCCCGCGATGGCCGAGTCGGCGACGGCGAAGGCCGTCGTCTCGACGCGGCCCCCGTAGTACTTCGCGACGATCTCCTCGGAGACGTCGTCGTGGGTGTCGGCGAGCAGCTGCTGGCACGCGGCGGCGAGCTCGGCGAGGTCGTCGCTGAACGCGCTCACGAGGGCGCGCAGGGCGCCGCCGGTGATCTTGCGATTCGCGGTCCGGAACTCCGCCGCGACGAAGTCCTGCTTGTCGCTGTCGCGCTTGAGCTCGGCGCAGACGATCTCGATGCCGTCGCCCGTGCCGGCGCGGATCGCATCGAGCAGCTTCTTCCCGCGCGTGCCGCTCGGGTAGCGCAGCACGACGTACGTCTCGTCGGCCGTCGAGCCGAGGTAGGCGAGCGCCTCGTCGAGGAAGGCATCCGTCATCTTGTCGACGTTGTCGACCCGGATGAGGCGCGGCTCCGCGAAGAGACTCGGGCTCGCGAGCGTCAGCAGCTCGCCCGGCGCGTAGGCGCCGGCGTCGATGTCGGACACCTCGAGGCTCGGGTCCTCGGCGCGCAGGATGTCGCGCAGGAGCCGGATGGCACGGTCGGCGAGCACGGTCTCGGTGCCCGTGACGAGCACGACCGGGGCGGGACGCACCTGGTCCCACGGGAGCTGCGGGATGGTCGCCTTCGAGCCCGCCCGGGAGGCGGGAGCGGATCGGCCGCGGGAGGGAGTCGCCATCGCTCTCAGGCTACCGCGCGGTCCAGACGTCGACCTCGCCGGGGCGCTCCCCCGGCGCGACCAGCAGGAGCCCCTGCTCGTCGGTGCGCAGGGCGACGGTGCCGTTCGCGGACAGGAGGGAGAGCAGCGCGGCGGTGGGATGCCCGTAGTCGTTGTCGGCTCCCACGCCGATGAGGCCGACGGCCGCGTCGAGCCGGCCGTACAGCGCGGGCGACTGGTCGGCGGACCCATGGTGCGAGACCTTCACGACGTCGACCGGGCTCAGCGCGGCCGCTCCCGCGAGCCGGGCCTGCGCCTCCTCCCCGAGGTCGCCGAGCATCACGGCGGTCAGGCATGGATCGCGGCCCGCGCACGACCAGCGCAGCGCGACGCTCGCCTCGTTGCCCGGCTCGGCCCCGCGCGGCGGTGGCCAGAGCACCTCCCAGCCGAGGGCGCCCAGGGTGCCGCGATCGCCGCGATCGACGGGCTCCACGACCGCGCCCGCCGTGGCGAACGCCGCGAGCAGCGCCGCGTCGGCGGGTTCGCCCGTCGGCCCCGTGAGGATCCTGTCGACGCGTCCGATCACGGCGTCGGCACCGCCCACGTGGTCGAGGTCGAAATGCGTGAGCACGACGAGGTCGAGGCGAGCGATCCCGAGCCCGTCGAGGCACGCGCGCAACGGTGCCGGCTCGGCGCCGAGGTCGACGAGCGCGACGGCGTCCCCGCTGCGCACGAGTGTCGCGTCGCCCTGCCCGACGTCGCACATGGCGTACTGCCAGTCGGGCGGCCGCGACAGCCGTGCCACGAGGGCTCCTCCGGCCGCCGAGGCGACGTAGGCCACGAGTGCGATCGCGCACAGCACTCGTGCGACCCGCCGGGACCGACCCGCACCGAGGAGCGCGACGAGGACCGCGACCTCGACGACCACGAGCAGCGCGACCCCCGCGACCCCGAGCGGCCAGGCGCCGCGGGCTCCGGGCAGCCCGGCGAACAGCGTCGCGACGGCGGCGATCCACGACGCCGGCAGCCAGGCGACCCACGCGAGTGC
>JAEWKY010000309.1 GCA_023457615.1 Actinomycetes bacterium
TCGCGAACGCCCGCGGCGTGAGCGCCCCGGTGTTCGTCGACGGCTGCGCGCACGGCGCCTGGGGCGGTGCGCAGCGCTACCTGCTCGCCTGCGACGGCGCCGAGCCGCAGACGCACGACGTGGCCCAGCGCACCCAGGGGTCGCGGCTCGAGTTCCGGGTGAACGGCTCGGTGGTCGCCCTCAACGACCTGGACACGGGCAACGTCTGGCTGCTCGACGACGAGATGCGGCTCGTCGCGAACTGGGACGAGGTCACCCCGCCGGAGGAGCAGGAGGCCGAGGAGGGCGACGAGAAGGCGAGCACGCAGTCGTTCGAGGACACCCTCGCCGAGCGCACCGAGATCAACCGGCCGCCGGTCGCCCGCGACGACGACTTCGGCGTGCGCGAGGGCCGCACGACGATCCTCGCAGTGCTCGACAACGACACGGATCCCGACGGGGACGTGCTCACCATCCCGCGCCTGAGCGACGTGCCGGAGTCGGTGGGCATCGTCGACCTCATCGACGGCGGCCGCGCGCTGCAGTTCACCCCCGCGATCGGGTCCTCGGGCGCCACCCTGCGCTACACGGTCGACGACGGCCGGGCCGGGGGCGTCGCCGAGGCGTCCGTCATCATCCGGGTCGTGCCCGACGACGTCGACACGGCGCCGGTCGCGCGTCGCGAGACCCTCGTGAGCGTCGAGTCGGGCGGATCGATCGAGTACAACGTGCTCGCCGACTTCGTCGACCCCGACGGCGACGACCTCTACCTCGTCGACGCGACCCCGGCCTCCGCCGACGTGGTGCGCTTCACGCCCGACGGCGTCGTCACCTTCGAGCACCGCTCCGGCGAGCCGGGCGACAAGGACGTCGCGGTGACCGTCACCGACGGCACGCTCACCACGACGGGTGTGCTCACCGTGAGCGTCGAGCCGCGCGGGTCGCTCGCGCCCCTGGGCATCCCGGACTTCGCCACGGCGTTCGTCGGCGAGGCGATCCCGCTCGAGCCGCTCGCCAACGACCTCGCCCCGAGCGGCGCCCCGATCACGCTCCTCGGCGTCGACGACGTGCCGACCGACGCGATCGTCGCGCCCAACCTCGACCGCGGCACGATCACCTTCCAGGCCCCCGCCCCGGGCAGCTACTACTTCCTCTACTCGCTCGCGGCCGGCCCCACCTCGAGCATCGGGATCGTGCGCGTCGAGGTGCTGCCCGATCCCGAGGGCCTGCTGCCGCCGATCGCGGTCAAGGACACGGCGTTCCTGCGCGCGGGGGAGCCGACGACCGTCGAGGTGCTCGCGAACGACGTCTCGCCCGACGGCAGCGTGCTCGCCGTGCAGTCGGTCGACACCGAGGGGATCGCGCCCGGGGTGACCGTCGAGGCGCTCGGCAACGCCGTCATCCGCATCACCTCGTCGGGCGCGCTCACCGGCCAGACCCAGTTCCGCTACACGGTGTCCGACGGCGTCTCATCGGCGACGGCGGGGGTGACGATCGTGCCGGTGCCGCCGATCGTCACCCGTCAGCCCCCGCTCGCGAAGGACGACCGCGTACGCGTGCGCGTCGGCGACATCGTGAGCAAGGACGTGCTCGCCAACGACGAGCACCCCGACCGCGCGGCGCTCGTGCTGCAGGAGGAGCTCGTCGAGACCGACCAGGCGGGCGACGGCCTCGCCTTCGTCGGCGACGGGATGGTGCGCTACCAGGCGGGCTCGACGCCCGGCGAGTACAGCGTCGTCTACCGCGTCGCCGACCAGTTCGGCGAGTCGGCGACGGCCCGCGTGACCTTCGTGGTCGTGCCGGAGGACGTCGAGACGAATCAGCCGCCCGTGCCGCTGCCGCAGACCGCGCGCGTGTTCGCGGGCTCGTCGATCCCGATCGAGCTGCCCCTCGACGAGATCGATCCCGACGGCGACTCGGTCGTCATCGTCGCGATCGAGCGCTCGCCCGTGCTCGGCGTCGTCACCTCGGTCGGCCCCACGTCGATCGTCTACACGGCGGAGCGCCTGTCGGGCGGCACGGACACGATCGCCTACGTCGTGGAGGACTCCCTCGGCGGGCAGGCGGTCGGCATCCTCACGATCGGCGTGATCCCGCGGCCGGGCGAGGTGCCGCCGCCGAACGCGGTCGACGATCGCGTCGAGATCGAACCGGGCCGCACGGCCTCCGTGCCCGTCGTCGCGAACGACTCCGATCCGAGCGGGTACGAGCTCGTGCTCCGGGACGAGCTGCTCGAGGTCGACCCGGGCATCGAGGCGAGCGTCGAGGGCAGCGAGCTCGTCGTCGACGCGCCCGAGGCGGAGGGCACCTACAGCATCCGGTACGCCATCACGAACGGGCACGGCGGCGAGGACGACGCGTTCCTCCTGGTCACGGTGACCGAGGATGCGCGCCCCGTGTTCCCGATCGCGCTCGACCACCACGTGCCGCTCGAGGACGTCGCGGGCGAGGAGTCGGTCGACGTGCCGCTCGAGGGGCTCATCGCGAGTCCGGCCGGCCGGGCCGACGAGCTCGTCATCTCGCTGGAGGGGGCGAACGCCGGGTCGGCGACCGTCGACGAGGACGCGCGGTCGATCGTCGTGCGCCCCCAGGACCGGCGCATCGCGATCGCCTACCGCGTCACCAACCCCGACGACGGGCTCTCGGCGACCGCCTTCCTCGTCGTGCCACCGGCGGTCGGCGGCGACTACTCGCCGCCGCCGCGGCTGCGCGACGACCTCGGCCCGCAGGTGGTCGACATGAACGGCTCGCGCGAGTGGGATCTCGCGGACATCCTCGTCGTCCCCTCGGAGCGCCCGGCGATCCTCGTCGACCCGGCGACGGTCACGATGACGCACGGCGACGGCAGCCCGGGCGGGATCGACGCCGACACCATCAGGTTCTCCGCGGGGGAGGGCTTCCGCGGCATCGCGTCGATCAGCTTCCGCGTCACCGACGGCGCGACGTCCGACGACCCCGAGGGCCGGTCGGTGCTGCTCACGATGACGGTGATCGTGGGCGACCCGGAGTTCACCGACGTGCCCCCGGCGTTCGCGACGCAGAGCGTGACCATCGAGGCGGGCGATGCGGCGCGCGTCGTCGACCTGCGCGCGGCCACCTCCCATCCGAACCCCGGCGTCGTCGGCGAGTTCCGCTTCGAGGGGCTCGACGGGCAGACGGCCGACATCGCGGCGGACATCTCCGGCGGGAGCCTGTCGGTCTCGGCGCCGTTCGGCGTGCAGCCCGGCACGACGACGACGCTCGGCTTCACGGTGCGCTATCGCGACTTCTCGGTGCCCGGCTCGGTGCGCGTCACCGTCGTCTCGTCGACCCGCCCGTCGCCGCAGGCGGTCGAGGACGCCGCCAAGGGCCGACGCGGCGTCGCCGACACGGTGAACGTGCTGGCGAACGACTTCAACCCGTTCGCCGCGCAGGGCGAGGTGCTGCGCGTCGTCGACGCCGTCATCGAGAACGCCGCGGAGTCGCAGGCCTCGATCTCGTTCACGCCCGACGGCGACGTGCGGGTGAGCCCCGGGCCGTCGTTCATCGGCGTCGTGAGCGTCGTCTACACCGTCGAGGATGCGACCCGCGACCCCGGCCGCCGCGTGCAGGGGCGGCTCCTCTACACGGTGCGCGACGTGCCGGCGAAGCCCGTGCCGCCGACCTTCGTCGAGGGCGACCAGCAGGTCACCGTGCAGTGGAGCGCGCCCGCCACGAACGGCGAGCCCCTCACGCAGTACACCATCTCGTGGTCGGGCGGCTCGCCCGTGACGGTGCCCGGATCGGCGGCGTCGCACGTCTTCACGGGCCTCACGAACGGCACCGCCTACACCTTCCAGGTGCGCGCGACCAACGTCGTCGGGCAGGGCGAGCTCTCCGACCCGAGCGCGGCGGCGCGGCCGTTCGGCGCGCCGAGCCCGGTGACGACGGCGACGGCGAGCGGCTCGTCCGACGGCTCGGGCAACGTCGTGCTCTCCTGGGGCGGCGCCTCGGGCAACGGCCGGGTCATCGACGGCTACCGCATCACGCTCTCGCCGGGCGGCGCCGTCACGACCGTCGGCGACGTGACGACGACGACCGTGCCGGGAGAGGTCGGCACCTCGACGAGCTACACGATCGTCACGCTCGGGCAAGGCGGCGAGAGCGCCCCGTTCTCCTCGACGAGCTCGGGCACCCCGCGCCCCGGCGCGCCGGCGAGCGCCTCGGCGTCGTGGCCCGGCCCGCAGGGCAGCCGCGTCGTGAACTTCTCGTGGACCGCCGCGCCGTCGACGCAGCCGATCACGCGCTACGAGGTGCTCGTGAGCAACTACCACTCGTCGTGGCAGGACGTCGGCACGGCGACGAGCTACTCGATCTCCGACGCCCAGTTCGGCACGTCGTACTCGATCCAGGTGCGCGCGGTGAGCGCCGGTCAGACGAGCGACCCGCGCACCTCGAACGCAGTCACGCCGCAGAACATCCAGCCGCCGAGCTACTCGCTCTGCTATCACAACCGTTCCGGCAACTCGTGGAACATCGGCGTCAACTACGCCAACCAGACGGGCAGCACGACGGTGAGCACCAACGTCGGCGGTTCGAGCGGCACCGCGGCGGGCGCGAGCGGCACGGTGTACCTCGCGTCGTGGACCGCGCGCAACACGACGGGCGACCTCAACAACCAGATCACCATCCGCGTGAACGGCGCCGCGTACTCGACCACCCGCTGGGGCGACGCCCCGCCGTGCCCCTGAGCCGGCATCCCGACCGACCCCCGAGAGAGAAGAGACACCCGATGCCCGTGACGCCCGACCAGGCGACGTGGTTCGCCGACGCGTTCGGCCAGCTCGTCGACCACCTCGATCAGGCCATCGTCGGCAAGAAGGACAGGCTGCGCCTCGTGCTCACCGCCCTGCTCTCCGACGGGCACGTGCTGCTCGAGGACGTTCCCGGCACGGGCAAGACGGTGCTCGCGAAGGCCCTCGCCAACACGATCAAGAGCACCCACTCGCGCATCCAGTTCACGCCCGACCTGCTGCCCTCGGACGTGACGGGCGTGACCATCTGGGACCAGTCGAAGGGCGCCTTCGTGTTCCACCCGGGCCCGATCCTCGCCTCGATCGTGCTCGCCGACGAGATCAACCGGGCCTCGCCGAAGACCCAGTCGGCCCTGCTCGAGGTCATGGAGGAGGGGATCGTGACGGTCGACGGGGAGGGTCACCCGGTCGGGAAGCCCTTCCTCGTGATCGCGACGCAGAACCCCGTCGAGCAGTCGGGCACCTACGCGCTGCCGGAGGCGCAGCTCGACAGGTTCCTCATCAAGACCTCCCTCGGGCATCCCGATCACGCCACCGCCGTCGCGCTGCTCATGGACTCGGGCAACCGGGCGCGCGCCTCGAAGATCACCTCGATCATCGACGCCGCCGCGGTCGCCTCGATGGCCGCGCTCACGAGCGAGGTGCACGCCGACGAGGCCGTCATGGACTACGTCGCGCGGCTCGTCACGGCGACGCGCGAGGACAAGGACGTCGCCCTCGGGGTGAGCATGCGCGGGGCGCTCGCGCTCGCCCGCTCGATCCGCACGTGGGCGATCTCCGACGGCCGCACCTACGTCGTGCCCGACGACGTGGCCGACCTCGCCGTGCCGGTGCTCGCGCACCGCATCCTCGTCGACCCCGAGGCGGAGTTCTCCGGCGTCACGGCCGAGAGCATCGTCGAGCGGGCGCTCGCCACCGTCCCGCCCCCCGCCAGCCGCGCGGCCTGATCCCGTGTCGACCCTCCGGACCCTGCTCGGCCTCGCCCGGCTCGCGCTCGCGCGCGCCGGCGC
>JAEWKY010000310.1 GCA_023457615.1 Actinomycetes bacterium
GCGGCGCAGCCGCCCGAGGGGTCGAGGCCGAGGACCGCGTAGTAGAGGACGCCGCCGGACAGCCAGCTCGCATCCGCCTCGCCCGTGTCGACGAAGCAGCCGGGCGCGGCGGGCCCGGGCGCGGGCGCGGAGCCCGGACCGATCTCGCCCTCGACGACCCGCAGCACCGTCCCGCGGTCCTCGACGACGAGGCGGTAGGCGACATCGGGGCGCGGGACGACGATCTCGAAGTAGCCGCCGCCGTCGGACTCGCCGACCGCGACGTCCGTCCAGCTCCCGCCGACCCGCTGCTGCACGTGGATGCGCACGCCGTCGAGAGGGTCGCCCGTGTCGATCGACGTGTCGTACAGCTCGCCGAGGATGAAGAACAGCTCGCTCTCGCGCGTCATGTCGAAGTCGATGCCGCTCGCCGGATCGGCGAAGGTCGACACGACCGGGGTGAACAGGCACGCGCAGCCGTAGTAGCCGTCGTAGACCATCGTCGCGTACGGGTCGGACGCGCCGCTGATGTCGGCGACGAGCACGGAGTAGGTCTCGCCGGGCCGCGCGCGGAGCGTGTACTCGCCCGCGAGGCCCGTGTAGCCGACGTCGACGTGCTGCGTCGAGCCCGACTCCTGGAAGGCGAGCACGATCATCCCGGCGAGCGGCGTGGCGCCGCCGTCGGTGCTCACGTGGCCCGTGATGAGCGCCGCCGGCGGCATGGTCATCGTGACGATCTGCGGCGAGCCCGCGACGGCCGAGATCACGTCCGAGGCGGCGGCGTCCTCGAACTCGCCGCCGAGGAACGCGTCGAGGAACGGGGCGGTGCCGAGCGGGTACATCGCGAAGTGCACGGCGTAGTCGCCGGTCTCGAGGATGGCGGGGACGCTGAAGGTGCCGTCGAGCGTCGAGACGTCGTAGCCGACGGGTCCCCACGTGCCCGTCCCGGTGTCGAAGAAGAACACCGTGATCGCGACCTCGATCATCGAGGCGTCCCAGTTGTCGATCGTGCCGGCGATGTTCTCGTAGCGGTCGAGCACGATCGTGCCGAAGTCGAGCTCCTCCGTGACGGGATCGAGGAAGGCCCCCGCGGACGCCTGCGCGTAGCCGTAGCCCAGGTCGTCGAGCTGCTGCTCGATCGAGTAGCGGAAGTAGTTCGACGCCGTCGGCGTCACGTTGAGCGAGAAGGTGCCGTCGACCGGGTGGCTCGTGACCGGGTACGCCCCGCCGAGGTCGTCGTAGACGGTGAACTCGAGGCCGACGATGTCGTTGCCGTACTGGTCGACGAGGTGACCCGAGATGTCGCCGGAGGCCGCGTGCGCGACCGTCGCCCCGACGCCGATCCCCGCGAGGGCGAGCGCGAGGGCTGCCAGGCCGGCGACGAGACGCCGGAGGGCAGGGCGGGGCTCGGTGCTGGGGGACATCGGGTCCTCGTTCCGCGGGGTCGCCTCACCCTAGCGGCTCGGGTCAGTCCGGCGCGACGGGATTCGCGAGCACTTCGCGCACGACGGGCCGACGCCGCGACAGGGCGACGCCGACGAGGCACACGACGCCCCCGGCGAGGGCGAGCGGATGCGGGATCTCCTGGAAGGCGAGGAACCCCATGACCGTCGCGAGCGGCGGCGAGAGGTAGCTCGCGATGCCGAGCTGGCCGGCCGGCATCCTGCTGAGCGCGTAGGCCCAGGTCGTGAAGGCGAGGGCCGTCGGCACGACGCCGAGGTAGACCGTGCCCCACCACGCGGAGGCGGGCGCGACCGCGAGCTGGGCGACCAGGAGCGGCGCGAACGGGAGGCACACGACGAGGCCGATGACGCAGCCGAGGAACGTCGCCTGGATCGCCGGGATGCGCCGCACCACGGGCTTCTGCGTGATCACGCCGACCGCGTAGGTGATCGCGGCGACGAGGGCGAGCACGGCGCCGACGAGGTCGAACGGATGCGCGGTGCCCGCGGCGAGGAGCGTGCCGAGCCCGATGAGCACGACGCCCGCGAACGCGACGGCCGCACCGATCGCGAGCCAGCGCGGGATGCCCTCGCCGAGGAAGAGTCCCGCCCCGAGCGCGATCAGGATGGGGCCGATGCCGACGATCATCGCCGCGGTGCCGGCATCCAGGGTCTGCTCCGCCGTATTGAGCGCGACGTTGTAGGCGCCGAACCAGGCGACCCCGTAGACCACGAGCTGCACCCACTCGCGTCGCGTCGGCCACACCCAGCGCCGGGCGGCGAGCGCGAGGATGCCGAGGGCGACCGCGCCGACGACGAGGCGGCCCAGCGCGAGCGGCCCGCCGTCGAGGAACGGCCCGACGCCCCGGATGACGACGAACGCGCTCGCCCAGGCGAGGAAGGTGAAGACGACGGCGGCGAGCAGCAGCCAGCGGGAGGAGCTCACGCCCTCACGCTAGGACCGGCCACCGACCGGCGACAGCGGATTCCGGACGCGGGGCTGCGGGAAACCGCCAGTCAGGACACGCTGTCGCGCCAGGCGAGCAGCGCGCGCACGGCATCCATCCCCTGGCCGGCGTCGATCGCGACCTCGAACAGCGTCACGTCGAGCTCGCGGTACTGGTCGAGCGCGGCCCGGTCGAGCGAGCCGAGCCCGCGCAGGGTCGTGCCGGTCGAGAGCTCGATCTCGGAGATGTTGCGGCCGACCTCGTCGCACCAGTGCCGCAGCACCGAGAGCTTGCGGATGAGCGTGTCGGGGTCGGAGAAGCTGTGCCAGATGTCGGCGTGCTCCGCGACGATGCGCAGCGTCTTCTGCTCGCCGCCGCCGCCGATGAGGATCGGGATGTGCCGCGTCGGCGCGGGGTTGAGCCTCGCCCACCGCTCGCGGATGCGCGGCAGATCGACCGCGAGCGCGTCGAGCCGCGAACCCGCGGTGCCGAACTCGTAGCCGTACTCGGTGAAGTCCCGCTCGAACCAGCCGGAGCCCGTGCCGAAGATGAACCGGCCGTCGGAGATGTGGTCGAGCGTGCGCGCCATGTCGGCCTGCAGGTCGGGGTTGCGGTACGCGTTGCAGTTGACGAGGGGGCCGAACTCCACCCGGGAGGTCTGCTCCGCGATCGCGCCGAGCATCGTGTACGCCTCGAAGTGCAGGCCGTCGGGGTCGCCCGTGAGCGGGAAGAAGTGATCCCAGTTGAAGATGATGTCGACGCCGAGATCCTCGAGCTCCCGGACGGTGTCGCGGATGAGCGCGTAGGGGGCGTGCTGGTTCGACACCTGCACGCCGACGCGCACGGGCCGGGTCATCGGCCGAGCATCTTCTGCAGGGCCTCGAGCTCCTCGGGCGTCGGACCCTTCTTCGCGCCCGCGCCGAGGCCGAACGCTCCGCCGCCCGCGGTGGTCGGGGCGACCCCTCCGGAGGCGCGGGCGGCGTTCTCGGCGGCGCGCTTGGCGGGGTTGCCGCTGCGCGAGCCCTTCTTCGCCGGCGGCTTCTTCTTGCCGCCGCCGTAGGAGCCGCCGGGGATGGGGCCCATGCCCGGCACCTGCGGCACACCGCCCTTCGCGACCGTCTTCATCATCTTCGCCGCCTGCTCGAAGCGCGTGACGAGCTGGTTGACGTCGGTGACGGTCGAGCCCGAGCCCTTCGCGATGCGCAGGCGGCGCGAGCCGTTCAGCAGCTTCGGGGTCGTGCGCTCGGCCTTCGTCATGGACTGGATGATCGCCTCGGTGCGCACGAGGTCGCGCTCGTCGAAGTTGTCGAGCGCCTCGCGCATCCCCCGGCCGCCGGGCAGCATCCCGAGCATGCCCTTGATCGAGCCCATGTTGCGCAGCTGCTGCATCTGCGTGAGGAAGTCGTCGAGGGTGAAGCTGTCGGTCGCGAACTTCTCGGCGACCTGACGCGCCTCCTCCTCGTCGAACGCCTGCTGCGCCTGCTCGATGAGGGTGAGGATGTCGCCGAGGTCGAGGATGCGCGACGCCATGCGGTCGGGGTGGAACACCTCGAAGTCGTCGAGGCCCTCGCCGATCGACGCGAACATGATCGGGCGACCCGTGACGCTCGCGACCGAGAGCGCCGCACCGCCGCGGGCGTCGCCGTCGAGCTTGGAGAGCACGACACCCGTGAAGTCGACGCCCTCCTGGAAGGCGCGGGCGGTCGTGACGGCGTCCTGGCCGATCATCGCGTCGATGACGAAGAGCACCTCGTCGGGGTCGACGGCCTTGCGGATGTCGGACGCCTGCTTCATGAGCTCGGCGTCGATGCCGAGGCGACCCGCGGTGTCGACGATCACGGTGTCGTACTGGCGGCGCTCGGCCTCCTTGACGCCGTCGCGCGCGACGCGCACGGGGTCGCCGACGCCGTTGCCCGGCTCGGGCGCCCACACGGGCACGCCCGCCTGCTCGCCGACGACCTGCAGCTGCGTGACCGCGTTGGGACGCTGGAGGTCGCTCGCGACGAGGAGCGGCGTGTGCCCCTCCTTCTTGAGGTGCTTCGCGAGCTTGCCCGCGAGGGTCGTCTTGCCCGCGCCCTGGAGGCCCGCGAGCATGATCACCGTCGGCGGCTTCTTCGCGAACTGCAGGCGCCGCTGCTCGCCGCCGAGGATGCCGATGAGCTCCTCGTTGACGATCTGCACGACCTGCTGCGCGGGGTTGAGGGCCTTGTTGACCTCGTCGGAGAGGGCGCGCTCGCGCACCTTGCCCGTGAAGTCCTTGACGACCTCGAGCGCGACGTCGGCGTCGAGGAGGGCGCGGCGGATATCGCGCACCGTGCCGTCGACGTCCGCCGGCGTGAGCTTGCCCTTGGTGCGGAGGTTCCGGAACGTCGCGGTGAGGCGATCGGAGAGCGTGGAGAAGGCTGCCATGTCGCCAGCCAGCTTAGGCGGCGCGTCGCGCCGCGTCGGGGATCGGGGTTGGGAAGAGTGTGCGCATGGCCGAGAGAACATCCTTTCCGCACCCGTACCGCAGCGCCCTGTTCGCGCTCGCGATCGCGGGCTGGCTCGCGGCGCTCGTGCTCTGGATGTCCACGCGGTACGTGATCGACGATCCCGCGGCGACGGCGTCGCTGTGGGTCTGGGCGGGACATGCCCTCACCCTCGGCATCGTCGCGGGCGTCGGCGAGCTCGTGCTCGCCGGCGTGCTGTGGCGGTCTCCGCCCCGCGGCGAGACGACCGCGGACGAGTGACCCCGGACGAGCCGACCGCCGGCGCGTGACCGCCGACGGCCGGCTCAGCCGTCGGAGCCGAGCACCACGACGAGGTTGACGAGGAAGATCACGAGCCCGAGCCCGGCGATGAGGAACGACCAGAACCGCATCGGGATGAAGAACAGGCTCGACCGGGGCTTCACGACGATCGGCTGACCCGACTGCCCGTCGACCGCGGGCACGACCTCGTGCGTCTGCACCCGGCCGTCGGGATGCGTGTACGGCTGGGCGAGCGGACGCGTGACGGTGAGCGCGCGCGGCTTGTCGAGGTGCTTGTCCATGACGTGGATGTTGAAGAAGTACAGGCCGACGGCGGCGAGCATGAGCCCGATGCCGACGAACACGCCGTTGACGGGGCCGCTCTCGCGCACGAGGCCGGTGGCGGCCGCGAGGAGGAAGCCGAGGCCCACCCCGACGCCGACGAACAGGAACGCGAGGATGCCCCAGCGGGTCCAGATGATCATTCCTCGACGCTAGTCCTCCCCTCCGGCCTCGCCCGGGGCTTGTGCACAGGGCCAGGATGGCGGCATGGGATTCGTCGACGCCGTGCTCGGGTTGAGGC
>JAEWKY010000311.1 GCA_023457615.1 Actinomycetes bacterium
CCTCGGAGCCGCGTCCCGCGCGGGCCTCCGTGCTCGTGGCGACCCCCGTCGCGACCCGGACGCGCGGCGCCGTGCTGCTCGCCGCCGTCGGTCTCGCCGCCGCGAGCGGCACCCTCGACGCGACCGCGAACGCGCTCTTCACCTTCGGCCTCGACGTCGGCGACCTCGCGCTGCTGTCGGTCGTCACGGGGTTCTATCCCGCCGTCACGATCGCGCTCGCGTTCCTCGTGCTGCGCGAGCGGCCGACGCGGCTGCAGGCTGTCGGCATCGTGCTCGCCCTCGTCGCGATCGGCGGGATGTCGTTCGCCTGAGCGTCCCGCGGCGTCAGGGCAGCGCGGGCTGCTGCTGCGTGATGCAGTGGATGCCCCCGCCGTGCGCGAAGATCGCGCGCGCGTCGACCGTCACGACGTCGCGCCCCGGGTAGACGTCGCGCAGGATGCCGGCCGCGCGGTCGTCCGCCGGCTCGCCGAAGGAGCACGCGACGACCCCGCCGTTCCCGAGCGCGTGGTTCACGTAGGTGTAGTCGACCCAGCCGTCGGCGTCGCGCAGCACCTCGGGCGCGGGGAGCTCGACGATCTCGAACCTCCGGCCGCGGGCATCCGTCGCCTCCTGCAGCAGGGCGCGCAGCGACGCGGTGACGGCGGCGTCGGGGTGGGAGCCGTCGAGCTGACGATGCAGCAGCACGCGCCCCGGCTCGGGGAAGCTCGCGACCATGTCGACGTGGCCGCGCGTGCCGAGCGGACCGTAGTCGCGCGTGAGCCCGCGCGGCAGCCAGATCGCCGTCGTCGCGCCGAGCGTGCGGGCGAGCTCCTCCTCGACGCCCTCGCGCGTCCAACCCGGGTTGCGCCGCGGGTCGAGCTGCACCGTGTCGGTGACGAGCACGGTGCCCTCGCCGTCGACGTGGATGCCGCCGCCCTCGTTGACGAGGGGCGAGTCGATCACGGCCGCCCCCGCGCGGCCGGCGACGTCACGCGCGACGAGGTCGTCGCGCGTGTGACCCGCTCCGTCGAAGCCGCCCCACGCGTTGAAGACCCAGTCGACCGCGGCGAGGCCGTCGTCGCCGACGACGAAGGTCGGGCCGGAGTCGCGCAGCCACGCGTCGTCGTAGTCGGCGTCGAGCAGCTCGACGGCGGAGGAGAGGTGCCGTCTCGCCTCGGCCCTCAGGCCGGGGGCGACGAGCATCGCGACGGGTTCGAAGCCCGCGAGGGCGTTCGCGACCCCCGCCCAGGCGGCGAGCACCTCGGCGAGGGGGGCCGAGGCGCCGCCGCGCAGGTAGTCGGCGCTCGGCCAGGCCATCCAGGTGCGGGCGTGCGCGGCCGCCTCGTGCGGCATCCGGAGCGCGGTGCGGGTGACCATCGTCCGAGCCTAACGACGGTTCGTAGTTTTGTCGCGGGGAGAGGATGCCGTGGCAGAGCCCGGCCATCCGGGTCGCCACGGCATCCCGCGGTCGCGACGCGGTCAGGCGGCGGGCGTCGCCTTCCGCCGCCGGTTCCACCGCACGAGGAGCACGATCGCGACCGAGACGATCGCCGCGAACGCGAGCCAGGGGAGCAGCACCCCGAGCGCCACGAGCAACCCGCTGAAGAAGCCGACGAACGCCGCCCAGCCCGTCTCGAGCCCGGTGAGGAAGTCCATCGGAGCGACCTCCGGCGCCTCCGACTCCGAGCGCACGTAGAGGGAGAGCGTCGAGAGCGCGACCTGGTCGGCCACCGAGCGTTGCTGGGCCTCGAGCTCCTCGAGGGTCGCCTGGTGCTGCGCGATGCGCTCCTCGAGCTCGATGAGGTCGGCGATCGTCGCCGCCTGGCCGAAGAGCGCGTTGAGCCGGTCGATGATGCCGCGCTGCGTCGCGATGCGCGAGTCGAGATCGGCCACCGCGACCGTCACGTCGGTCGACGAGGTCGAGACCTCGTCCGCGCGGCCGTCGACGCCGAGGGCCGCGAGGTCGTCGATCACCGACTGCAGCCTCTCCGCCGGGATGCGGAGCGTCAGGGTCGCGCTGCCCGCGTCGCCGTTCGACGGGGCGTACTCGCTGCGGCCGTCGACGCGTCCACCGGCGGCCTCGACGAGGCGCACGGCTTCCTGCGCGGCCTCGGCCGGATCCTCCGCCGTCACCGTCATCGACCCGGAGACGATCTCGACGCGGGCCTGCTCCTCCGAGGAGAAGCCGCCCGCGGAATCCGACTGCTCGACGACGAGCCCGCCCTCCGGCGCCGGCGGGGCCGGATAGCCCCCGTCGCTCGCGGGCATCGCGCCGCCCGCGCTGCAGCCGGCGAGCAGGAGCGTCGCCGCGAGAACCGTCGTACCCAGAACCAGAATCCGCCTCATGCGGCCACGCTAAGGAGCGCGGGCTCCGGACACCACACAACGTTCGTCACGATTCGGTCGTCAGGCGGTCACGATTCCGTCACGGCGCGACGACGGGAGGAAGGGGTAGAGGCCCGAGACGTCGCTGTCAAGGCTCTCCGATTCCCAGGTCGCGCTCCTACCGTCGGGGTACCCGGCTGGGTATCCCACGAGGAGGACGACATGGGTCTGATGGACAGTGCCAAGGACGCCGCCGAGGCGACGGGCAAGAAGATCGGCGAGACGGTCGACGACACCAAGGAGCGCATCTCCGACAAGGTCGACGAGATGCAGGCCGACGCCAACGTCAAGAAGGCCGAGGCCGAGCGCGACGCCGTCGAGGCGAAGAACGAGCACAAGGAGAACCTCCGCGAGAGCTGAGCGTCCTCGCGAGGCGCCGCCCCTACGATGGCGGCATGGGGTGGCTCCGCCGACGACTGCGGAGACCGCCCCTTCTCCATGTCGCGGGGGATGCCGGCGACGGTCCGCCGGTCGTGCTCGTGCACGGGATCGCCTCGTCGTCGGTCACGTTCGAGAACGTCGCCCCGCTGCTCACCGAGTACCACCGCGTCGTGTCCATCGACCTCCTCGGCTTCGGCGCCTCACCCGCGCCGCCCGACGCGACCTACACGATCGAGGAGCACGTCGCGGCCCTCCGCCGCACGCTCCGCGCGCTGCGGCTGCGGCGGGTCGTGCTCGTCGGGCACTCGATGGGCGCGCTCATCGCCGCGCGCTACGCCGCCACCTACCGCCGCGACGTCACGCGCCTCGTGCTCGTGAGCCCGCCGGTCTACCTCGTGCCCGCCGAGATCGGCACCCCGATCGACCGCGCCGCGATGGGGCTCTACTTCCGGCTCTACGAGTTCCTGCGGGGCAACAAGGAGTTCACGATCCGCGCGGCCGCGGGCCTCGCCCGGCTGTCGCCGATCAAGAACCTCCTCGACGTGTCCGAACGCAACTGGGAGGCCTTCGTGGCGTCGCTCGAGAAGGCGATCGAGTCGCAGACCACGGTGAGCGACCTCGTGCAGGTGACCGCGCCCATCCACCTCGTCTACGGCACGCTCGACCCGTTCCTGCACCCGGCGGGGCTGCGCATCGTCGAGAGCCTGCGCGGCGTCACGGCGCACAAGGTGTCGGGCGTCGACCACGTCATCCGCCCGCGCATGGCGCGCGTCGTCGCGACCGCGATCGGCTGACGGCGGCGTCCGTCGCCCGCGGACGCCGTGCGGCGTAGGGTCGCAGGATGGCGCGGCAGCGACTCGGTGCGGAGTTCGGCAAGGTCTTCACGGCCAACCTCTCGTCGAGCCTCGCGGACGGCATCGCCCGCACGGCCATCCCGCTGCTCGCGGTGCAGCTGACGACCGACCCGCTCCTGATCTCCGGCATCGCCGCGCTGCAGATGGTGCCGTGGCTGCTCTTCGCCATCCCCGCCGGGCTCATCGTCGACGGCGTCGACCGTCGCCGTGCCCTCGCGATCTCGAACACCCTGCGCACCCTGCTCGCCGTCGTGCTCTTCGTGCTCGCGCTCACGGGATCGCTGTCGATCTGGTCCCTGTACGTCGTGATCTTCCTGTACGGCGTCGGGGAGACGGTCTACGACGGCGCGATCCGCGCGGTCGTGCCGAGCCTCGTGCCGAAGGCGCTCCTGCCGAAGGCGAACGGCCGCATCGAGGCGGCGGAGAACGTCGTGCAGAGCTTCCTCGCCGGGCCGATCACGTCGCTGCTGTTCGCGGTCACCGTGCTCATCCCGCTCGGGGTGAACGCCGCGGCCTTCGCGCTCGCCGCGGCCCTCGCCCTCTTCCTGCCGTCGGTCGCCTCGGGGCGGCAGTTCGCGGCGGCGTCGACGGCGCCCCGCGTGCCCTGGTACCGCCAGCTCGGCGACGGCTATCGGTTCATCTTCGGCAACAGGATGCTCACGACGCTGCTGTTCCTCACGACCTTCATCGGGCTCATGTTCTCGGCGGCGACGGCGACGTTCGTGCTGTTCGTCATCGACGACCAGGGGCTCCCCGAGGAGTGGTTCGGCGTCTTCGCGCTCACCGCGGCGGCGGGCGGCGTGCTCGGCTCGCTGCTCGCCCCCGTGCTCACGTCGCGGTTCCGAGCCGGGCCGACGATGGCGATCGCCAACATCCTCGCGTCGGCCGGGCTCGTGCCGCTCTACTTCTTCCCGAACCTGTGGGTCGCGGGCGCGGCGTGGTTCCTCACCTCGGCGGCGGTGCTCGTCTGGAACGTGCTCGTGATGTCGCTGCGGCAGGCGATCATCCCGGGGCGCCTCCTCGGCCGCGTGCACGGCAGCTGGCGCACGATCCTCTGGGGCTCGATGCCGCTCGGGTCGCTCGTCGGCGGCCTCCTCGGCCGCGTCGACATCACGCTGCCATTTCTGGTCGGCGGCGGGCTCGCGACGCTCGCGGGCATCGTCTTCTTCCGCTTCCTCGCCCGCCTGCCGAACCCCGAGGAGGTCGACAACGGCGACCCGCCGACGGCCCCCGCTCCGGCTCCCGAGGCGGGACCGACCGACCCCATCGTGCAGGACTAGGGCTGTTTGCCCGAGAACGCCCCATCCCGCTCGCGGAAGGGGCGTTCTCGGGCAAACAGCCCACGGCCTTCGAGGATCAGCTCGGCTGCACCGGCACGGGCTCGGTGTCGGGGAGGGGACCCGCGTCGCGCCCGCGCAGGTCGGGCAGGGCGCCGCGGAAGAGCGTCGCGATGAGCACGGCGGCGGCGATGAGCCCGGCCGCGGTCCAGAAGCCGCCCGTCGGACCGGCGGCGTCGATGAGGAAGCCCGCGACGGCCGAGCCGAGCGCCGCGCCGAGCAGCTGGCCGGTGCCGACCCACCCGTAGGCCTCGGCGGTGTCGCTGAAGCGCACCGTCGCCGAGACGACCGCGAACATCACGGCGAGGGCTGGGGCGACCATGAGCCCGGCGAGCGCGAGCGCACCCGAGATCGTCCAGAACTCGACGGCGAAGATCGCCAGCACCGACCCGACGAGGATGATCGACATCCGGCGGGCCAGCGCCCAGCGGCCGATCGGTCGGTGGCCGAAGGCGAGGCCGCCGACGAGCGACGTGAGGGCGAACACCGCGAGCACGAAGCCCGCGTCGGCGCTGCCCTCGCCGAACATCGACACGACGCCCGCCTCGATCGCGGCGAAGCAGCCGACGAGCAGCACGCCGACGATCGTGATGAGCAGCACCGTCGGGCGGGCCAGGACGACGCCGAAACGGCGCTTCGACTGCGGGATGCGCACGCGCCCGACCTCGGGACTCGAGATGAACCACGCGCCGCCGCCGACGAGGAAGACGACGGACATGAGGATGCCGACCGTCGACGAGATCTGCGTCGCGACGAAGGTCACGAGCACGGGCCCGGCGACCCAGATGATCTCCTGCGCGCTCGCATCCAGCGAGAAGAGCGGGGTGAGCTGCCGGCTGTTGACGACCTTCGGGTAGATCGTGCGGACGGCGGGCTGGATGGGCGGGTAGCTCAGCCCGGTGAGCAGCGCGACCGCCATGAACCCGGGCACGGGGAGCGGCGCGAGCGCGAGGGTCGTCATGCCGGCCGCGCACACGATGCTCGTCAGGATGAGCACGGGGCGCATCCGCCACGCCCCCATCCACCGGCTCGTCAGCGGACCTGCGGTCGCCTGGCCCACGCTCAGGCTCGCGAGCACGAGGCCCGCGGCGCCGTAGGAGTGGAAGATGCTCTCGATGTGGATGAGCAGCCCGAGCGAGAGCATCCCGCCGGGGAATCGGGCGAGCAGTTGCGCGCAGAGGAGCCGGGCGACCCCCGGCGTGCGCAGCAGCTCGGCGTAACTCTTCACAGCCGACCCACCCTACCGTCCACCCCTCGCCGAGGCGCGATATCGCGCGGCTCCGACGGGGTGTCCGAGGCGCGCCGTAGCCTGTGGAATCTGTGCAGAAGTCGGCGAACTTATCCACAATCTGTGGACGACACGCCACAACATCTAGTGGTGTGCATCCCGTCGGTGGCCCGATATATAGTGGTGAGACTTCCCGGCCGGGGGTGGACGTTCGGCCGGGCCGAACTGTCTGTGCAGTAGGGAAATCGGGCGCGGAAGCCCGCATAACGGGGATGCCGGAGACGGCACAGAAGGAGCGCAGTGCGCATGGAGGACAGCAAGTGAGCATCACGGTGGTCAAGCGCGACGGGACGCGCGAGCCCTACGACGCCAACAAGATCAACCTCGCGATCGAGCACGCGAGCGCCGGCCTCGGCGAGGACATCACCTGGGTGACCCAGATCGCCTCGGAGCTCGAGCTCACCCTCTTCGACGGCATCACGACGCAGCAGCTCGACGAGGCCGTCATCCAGGTCGCGCTGCAGAACGTCAAGGACGACCCGCAGTTCGACACCGTCGCCGCGCGCCTGCTGCTCAAGACGATCTACAAGCGCGTCCTCGGCGACTACGAGACCCCGGCCGAGCTCAAGGCCCTCCACGCGCAGCACTTCAAGGCGGCCGTCCTGCGCGGCGTCGAGGAGAAGCTCCTCGACCCGCGCTTCCCCGACCTCTACGACTTCGACCGGCTCGCCGCCGCGCTCGAGCCGAGCCGCGACGAGCTGCTCAAGTACATCGGCGTCGTCACGCTCAACAACCGCTACGGCATCAAGGCCCGCAACAACGAGCCGCTCGAGGTGCCGCAGTTCTTCTGGATGCGCATCGCGATGGGCCTCTCGCTCAACGAGGCCGACCCCACCTCGGTCGCGATCGGCTTCTACGACAAGATGTCGAAGCTCGAGTACGTCGCCGCCGGATCGACGCTCGTCAACGCGGGCACGGCCTACCCGCAGCTCTCCAACTGCTTCGTCATGGAGATGCAGGACGACATCGAGAACATCGCCAAGAGCGTGCGCGACGTCATGTGGCTCACGAAGGGCACGGGCGGCATCGGGCTCTCGGTCACGAAGCTCCGCGCCCAGGGCAGCCCCATCCGCTCGAACAACACGACCTCGACCGGTCCGATCCCGTTCATGCACACGATCGACTCGGTGCTGCGCGCGGTCAGCCGGGGCGGCAAGAAGTTCGGCGCCCTGTGCTTCTACATGGAGAACTGGCACATGGACTTCCCGGAGTTCCTCGAGCTCCGCAACAACTCGGGCGACCCCTACCGCCGCACCCGCACCGCCAACACCGCGGTGTGGATCTCCGACGAGTTCATGAAGCGCGTCCAGAACGACGACGACTGGTACCTCTTCGACCCGCTCGAGGTGAGCGACCTCAACGAGCTCTACGGCAAGGAGTTCTCGGAGCGCTACGCCCACTACGTCGCCGAGGCCGAGGCCGGCCGCATCGCGATGTTCAAGAAGATCGGCGCGCGCGAGCAGTTCAAGGCGATCCTGATCTCCCTCCAGACCACGAGCCACCCGTGGCTCACCTGGAAGGACACGATCAACAACCGCGCCCTCAACAACAACACGGGCACGATCCACCTCTCCAACCTCTGCACCGAGATCTGCCTCCCGCAGGACGAGGAGAACATCTCCGTCTGCAACCTCGCGTCGATCAACCTGTCGACCCACCTCCGGGTCGACACGAACGGCACCCTCGGGTTCGACTGGGACCTCATCGACGCGTCCGCCCGCAGCGCGGTGCGCCAGCTCGACAACCTCATCGACATCACCGAGTCGAGCGTGAAGGAGGCCGACCACGCCAACCAGCAGAACCGCGCGATCGGGCTCGGCGTCATGGGCTTCACGGATGTCGTCGAGAAGCTCGGCATCTCGTACGAGTCCGAGGAGGCCTACGACCTCATGGACGAGATCATGGAGCACGTCTCCTACGCGGCCATCGACGAGTCGGCCGACCTCGCCCGCGAGCGCGGCGCCTACAACAACTTCGCCGGCAGCCGCTGGTCGCAGGGGCTCGTGCCGTTCGACTCGATCGAGCTGACCGAGAAGGATCGCGGCGTCGAGATCAAGGTCTCGCGCAAGACCCGCCTCGACTGGGACGCTCTCCGGGTGAAGGTCAAGGGCGGCATGCGCAACGCGACGCTCATGGCGATCGCGCCGACGGCATCCATCGGTCTCGTCGCCGGCACGACGCCGGGCCTCGACCCGCAGTTCTCGCAGATCTTCAGCCGCTCCACGAGCAACGGCAAGTTCCTCGAGGTCAACCGCAACCTCGTCGAGACGCTGCGCTCGCGCGGGCTGTGGGAGAAGGTGCGCGAGCAGATCCTGCGGTCGCAGGGCGACATCCAGGGGATCGACGCGATCCCGGATGACATCAAGGCCGTCTTCAAGACGTCGTTCCAGCTCTCGCCGTACTCGTTCCTCGACGTCGCGGCGCGCGCTCAGAAGTGGATCGACCAGTCGATCAGCCGCAACATGTACCTCGAGACGCGCGACCTCGGCGACATGATGGACATCTACTACGCGGCGTGGGAGCGCGGCGTGAAGACGACCTACTACCTGCACATGAAGCCGCGTCACACCGCCGAGCAGTCGACGGTCAAGGTCAACAAGGCCGAGGAGCTCGCGACCCCCGCGGCCGCTCCGGCGGCGGCGACCGAGGGTGCGGCTCCCGCCGCGGCCCCCGCGCGTCGTGGATTCGGCGGCCTGTGATGGGTCCGTTCGACACCTACCCCGCGGTCGCGGTCGACGCGGTCGGCGACTACGCCGTGCCGGTCGACCCCATGGACGACCTCCAGTGCGAGAGCTGCCAGTAGGCAGCCCGGAAAGCGAAGAGAACGAGTCATGCCCATCCTCGGCACCGGCATCCAGGAAGGCCTCCTGCTCAAGCCCGTCACCTACAAGTGGGCGATGGACCTCTACGAGCAGGCCGTGGCGAACACCTGGTTCCCCAACGAGATCCAGCTCGGCGAGGACATCGCCGACTTCAAGAAGATGACGGACGAGGAACGTCACGCGATCACGTTCCTCATGTCGTACTTCAACCCGTCGGAGCTGCTCGTCAACAAGGCGCTCGCGTTCGGCGTCTACCCCTACATCAACGCTCCCGAGGCGCACCTCTACCTCGCGAAGCAGATGTGGGAGGAGGCGAACCACTGCATGTCGTTCGAGTACGTGCTCGAGACCTTCCCGATCGACCGCAACGAGGCCTACAACGCCCACGTCGACGTGCCGTCGATGGCCAAGAAGGAGGAGTTCGAGGTCTCGTTCATCCGCCGCATGACGGAGGAGACGCTCGACATCACGACGACGCAGGGGAAGCAGGACTTCGTCCGCAACCTCGTCGCGTACAACGTGATCCTCGAGGGCATCTGGTTCTACTCGGGCTTCATGGTGGCGCTCTCGTTCCGCCAGCGGAACCTGCTGCGCAACTTCGGGTCGCTCGTCGACTGGATCGTGCGCGACGAGTCGCTGCACCTCAAGTTCGGCATCAACCTGATCCTCACGGTGCTCGACGAGAACCCCGACCTGCAGACGCCGGAGTTCGCCGCCGAGATCAAGCAGATGATCCTCGACGCCGTCGAGATGGAGGAGCAGTACAACCGCGACCTCCTGCCGAACGGCATCCTGGGTCTCAACGCCAACTACATCAACCAGTACGTGAAGTACCTCGCCGACCGCCGACTCGAGGAGCTCGGCTTCGAGCCGGAGTACAACGTCACGAACCCGGCCAAATGGATGGCGACGGCCAACGACACCCTGCAGCTCGTCAACTTCTTCGAGTCGACGAACACCTCCTACGAGTCGAACGCCTCGGCGTCGACGGGGTCGAAGCGGGACTGAGTTCGCACGTCGACGCCGCCTGACTC
>JAEWKY010000312.1 GCA_023457615.1 Actinomycetes bacterium
CTCCCACGTCGCGGCGGCAGGAGCCCAGCCGGCCGTCGACGGGTACCCGCCCGGCGCGGCGAGCAGCGGGCCGGCGATCGCCACGTCGAGCCCGGGATGGGCTCGCGCCCAGGTCGCCGCGACCTCGGGGTCCCAGCCGAGGTCGAGCACGCGCCCGATGCCGCCCGCGACGAGGAGCGCCGGATCGACGAGCCCGAGGTGCACGTGCGAGTCGCAGAACGCGGGGAGGACGAGGCTCACGCGCCGATCTCGTTCCTCACCGCGTAGAGCTCGGGGAAGAACGTCTGCGAGAGCGCGCGCTCGAGGAACGCGACGCCGGCGCTGCCGCCCGTGCCCGTCTTGAGCCCGATCGTGCGCTGCACGGTGCGCAGATGACGGAAGCGCCAGAGCTGGAAGTTGTCCTCGAGGTCGACGAGCTCCTCGCACGCCTCGTAGTAGCGCCAGTGCTCGCCCGAGTTCTGATAGATCGAGAGCAGCACGGGCACGAGCTCGGGGACGAACTCCCAGTTCTGCCGCACGTCGCGCTCGAGCACCGGGGCGGGGATGTCGAAGCCGGCCCGCGCGAGCAGCCGCAGGAACTCGTCGTAGAGCGTCGTCTCCTCGAGCACCCCGGCGAGCATCGCGCGGGCCGCGGGTTCGGAGTCGAAGACGTCGAGCATGCGCGGGTTCTTGTTGCCGAGCAGGAACTCGACCGCGCGGTACTGGTACGACTGGAAGCCCGACGAGGTCGCCAGGAACTGCCGGAACTCGACGTACTCCGACGGCGTGAGGGTCGCGAGCACCGCCCACTGCTCGGTGAGCTGGAACTGGATCTGCTTGATGCGGGCGGTGCGCTTGAGCGCCGTCGCGAGGTCGTCCGCGCGCAGGGCGTCCCGGGCGGACCGCAGCTCGTGCAGCAGAAGCTTGAGCCAGAGCTCCGAGGTCTGGTGCTGGATGATGAACAGCAGCTCGTCGTGATGGGGCGGCGTGCTGCGCAGGTGCTGCGCCCCGAGCAGGTCGTCGAGCGCGAGGTAGCCGCCGTAGGTGAGCTGTTCGGTCACCTGGTCAACGTATCGCTGTCGTCAACCCACGCACCGCAGCTGCTCGACGCCCGCGGGCGCCGAGTTCACCCGCCCGCCCGCGCTCACCGTGGTGAGGGTCGTGCCCGACGCGGTGCGGCCCTGGACGTAGCCCGTGGAGCGCGCGTTGGCGAGGGATCGGACGTCGCCGGGCAGCGCGGCGAGGGACACGGTCGTGTCGCAGGTCGTGAACGAGAGCCGGGAGCCGGTGAGGCTCACGGCGTTGTAGGCGCAGTAGGCGCCCGTCGCGCAGCTGCCGACGGAACGGGTCGCGGGGTCGTCGGGGTCGTCGGGGTCGACGAGGGTGAGCACCGTCGCCCCGTCGTCCCACGAGATCGTGCCCGGTCCCGTCTGCGTGCCGCCGGGATGGGCGGCGAGCACTGCGTCGACCTGACGCTGCTGCGGCGACACCGGGTCGGCGCTCGCCGGGGGGACGGCGGAGAGGGCGAGGAGGAGGGCGAGGCTCATCCCGAGCGCGAGACGGGGCATGCGGGCATCCTTTCGAGGGTCGGATCGGGGGAGGTGGGGTCGGGCGCGGTCACGTCCAGGCGATGTAGTCGACGACGCACGGCGCGGGCGCCGCGAGCTCGGCCAGCCCGCCCAGGTAGACGGTCTCGATCGCGATGAGCGCCCCGGTCTCGCGGCTGATCACCGCGAGGTACTCGAAGTGCGGGTCGCGCGGCGAGGTGATGCGCAGGGCGGTGCCCGGGCGACCCAGCCGGTCGGTGACGTCGCCCGCGACCTCCACCCCCTCGCTCGAGCGGAGGATGCGCAGCAGCGTCGCGTGGTCGGCGGTCGTCAGCCGCCACTCGCTGAGCAGGGTGCGCATCGCCGAGAGGTAGCCGACGGCGTCGGGGACCTCCTCGCCGCGCGCCTCGGCGAGGTACGCCCGGAGCTCCCGCGTGCCCGCGGGGGGAGGCGCGCGGAACACGATCGGCGCCTCGCCCGCGGCGTAGCGCTCGCTCACGAGCACGCTGCCGGGCGCAGGCCCCGCGGGCTCGGCGTCGCCGAACGGCTCGCCCGCGGTGACCGTCAGCTCGCCCGAGAGGTCGTCCCGCCAGGTCAGCACGTGCCGCTGGGGGGAGGTGGACGACGCGGTCGACTCGACGTCGGTCTGCAGGTACCAGCCCTCGAAGGTCGCCCCGCGCCGCGGATCCCCGGTCGCGAGTCGCTCGAGCTGGGCGAGGGCCTGGTCCATGACGGCTCCGAGGGATCGGGAGGTCGGCGAGATCGCGAGCAGCGGGGGAGTCGCGGCGCGGCTCGCGAGGCACGGGGTGAGGATCGGGACGACGAGGAGCACGAGGGCGACGAGGGCGGCGGCCGAGGGGAGCGCGATCCACGGCCACCGTCGCGTCCGGCCGCCGGAGGAGTCGACGCGCGGCGACGCGACGATCTCGCGGACGGCCTCCGCGATCTCCGCCGGGCCGCGGCGGTCGCGCACGTGCGCGGCGGGGTCGGCCCTCCGCAGGAGGTCGCCGAGTTCCGGCTCCGTCATCTCAGCCCCCCGACCGTCGCGCCGTGAGCTCGAGGAGCGCCGCCCGGAAGGCGATGCGGGCGCGGCTGATGCGCTTCCACGCCGCGGACTCCGAGCAGCCGAGGACGAGCGCCACCTCGGCCGCCGTCATCTGCTCCCAGTAGGTGAGGCTGAGGGCCTCGCGCTCCACCTCCGTGAGCGCCGAGAGCGCCTCCGCGACGAGGAGCTGCTCGTCGGCGTCCGCGCGGATCGACGCCTCGTTCCGGATCGTCTCGAGGAGCAGTCGCTCCCGGTCCCGCTTCTGGTACGCGTTGCCGAGGTGATTGCGTGCGGTGCGGTAGAGCCAGGCGAGCGGGAACGGGTCGGCGGCATCGAATTTGCGCCATGCGGTGACGAAGCACTCCGCCGTCACCTCCTTCGCCGTCTCGGGGTCTCCGATACGTCGACTCACGTAGCGCAGGACCGGTTCGTAGTTCGCGCGGTAGAAGGCGTCGAACGCGGATGACGCCATTCGTGCCTCCCCGGAGCGCGAACGAGCGCGCACGCACGCCCTGATGTGAGTGTTTTCCCTGAACCCGTGATCCTGACGCGCAGGCTACACAGTCCCGCGGGGCGAGACCCGGCTCACCGCACAGGCGCGACGGACCGTGCCGACGGATCGAGGTCGATCGTCGCGTCGACGCGCTCCCGCACGAGCGGGTCGTGCGTCGAGATGACGATGATCGCGCCGCCGTCCGCGACGACGGAGAGCAGGGCGAGGAGCGCCTCGCCGTTGGCCGGATCGAGGGAGGCCGTGGGCTCGTCGACGAAGACCACCTCGGGTCGGTGCAGGAGGAGGCGCGCGAAGGCCAGCCGCTGCTGCTCGCCGCCCGAGAGCACGTGGACCCGGTCGTCGCCGCGCCCGCCGAGACCGACGACGTCGAGCGCGCGCTCCGCCTGGCCGTCGCGCTCGCGCCGCGAGATCCGGCTGCCGTGCAGCGGGACGACGAGGTTGTCGAGCACGCTCCACTGCTCGACGAGGCCGAAGCCCTGGAACATGAAGCCGAACGACTCCCGGAAGAGGCGGCGACGTCGCGCCCCGCGGGCGCCGGTCACGTCGACGCCCGCGTAGCGCAGGGCGCCCGACGACACCGGCTCGAGCAGGCCGAGGCAGTTGAGCAGCGTGGTCTTGCCGGCGCCCGACGGCCCGACGAGCGCGGTGGTCGAGCCCGGCGCGAGGCGCAGCGACAGCCCCGCCCACAGCGTGCGGCCCTCGACGGTCTTGGAGATGTCGTCGGCCTCGAGGGGGCCGCGGGCCGCGGCGAGGGGCAGCCCGTTCAGGTCGGACATGTCGGCTCCATCTCAGCCTCGCTTCAGGAAGTCGGCGCGGAATCGCCGCTCGTGGACGAGGAGCACCGGGATCGTGGCGAGCCCGAGGGCCGCGCCGAGGGCGAGCCGCGTCGCCAGGTCGACGGGGCCGGCGCCGCTGCCGATCGCGAGGGAGGCGAGGAGGGCCGCCGACACCCCGGCCGCGAGCGTCAGGAAGAAGGGGGCGTACCGGCGCGCGAACGACGCCCCGTGCAGGAAGAGCAGGAAGAGCGGCGTGCGCCGCCGTTCGACGTAGGCGGCCGCCAGGACGACCATGAGGGCGGCGGCGAGCGCCAGTCCCGCGATCAGCACCGTGCCGTAGCGCGCGAGCTCGATACGGGCCTCGAGGGCGGCCCCGGCGGCGAGGTCGATCGGGCGGTCGATCGAGAAGACGAGCGCGCGCACGCCGACCTCGTCGACCATCGCGGCGAGCTCGTCGCCCGGGGCGAAGAAGATCAGGTTGCCCGAGCTCGCGGCGGCGAGGGTGAAGTCCGCCGACACGACGTCGGCGGGCACGACGACGAGGATCGGATCGACCGCGACGGCGCCCTCGAGCAGGAACCGGCTGCTGTAGACCGGCACCGCGCGGTCGCCCTCGGTGTCGCGGACGACCTCGACCCGCGCGGCGGCGGTGGTCGAGGGATCGCAGCCGCGCTCCGCGCAGCGCAGATCGCGCTGGAGCCCGACCCAGCTCCGGATCTGCGCCGCGATCGCCGAGGGATCGGCCCGCGCGCTCGGCGGGACGAGCACGTGCACCGTCGGGACGCCGGTCGACCCGGCGAGGGCCGCCGCCGCCTCGCGGCCGAGCGGCAGACCCGCCTCCTCCAGGTAGGTCTCGTCGACGAACAGGCACGGCCGCTCGTCGAGCGCGAGGGCGCACGACCGCTCGGGGTAGGACAGGAGCAGGCGATCCCGGGCGCGCACCTCGTCGACGAGCCGGGACCACGCGCCCAGGTTCGCCTGCACGACCGACTCCGAGGTGTTCGCGAGCGCGATCGACCGGGCATCCGGTTCGTTCGCCCACAGCTCCTGCGCGGAGATCGCCGCCGCGAGGCGCGCCGTCGACGACCCCACCTGACTCGCCGTGACGAAGCACCCCGCGAGCACGGCGACGAAGGCCACGGCGCCGACCGCCTGGATGATCGCGAGCGGGCGCCGGCCGGCCAGCTGGGAGGTGATCGTCGGCGACGACCGCACCGCGATCGCGACGGCGACGGCGCACGCGACGATCGAGCCCGCCGCCGCGAGCGCGACCCCGGCGACGACGATCGCTCCCGGGCCGGTGACGATGTCGCGCCCGCCCCAGCCGACGGCCGCGAGCGCGGCCCACAGCGCGAGTCCGGCGACGCTCGCGCCGAGTGCGAGCAGGGCGTAGCGGGAGAGCTCCGCCGCGGCGGTGGCGAGCACCGAGGCGCCGTGCAGCTGCCGCACGGCGCGGATCCTGCTGGCGCGGGACGACGAGACGAGGGCGGCGACGAGCACCGCGAGCAGCCCGGCGAGGTCGACCAGCAGCCAGGTCGGATCCGCCGAGATCCACGCGCGGAGCCGGTCGAGGCGGTCGTCCGCGGCCACCCGCACCTCGAAGCCGCGCGCCGTCAGCTCCGTCGAGAGCCGATGCGCCGCCTCCGGGGTGCCGAAGCCCAGCCACCTGCCGACGACCTCGTCGGCGGCGTCGAAGACGTCGACGCGCGTGCGCAGCGCGAACCCGAACAGCCGCTCGTCCTGTGCGGGGTCGGGCGCGGCGCTCGACGGAGTGAACGCCAGCGTGCGGAACGTGCCCTGGGGATCGGAGCCGTACCGCACCCGGGCGAGCGGGGTGCCGACCTCCTCGGCGACCGCCGCGAGGACCGCGGAGGGCCCGGGCTCGGCCGGGACGGCGAGCACGTCGACGATGGCCGTCGCGCCGAGAGGGTAGGCGGTCGCCTCGCGGTCGGCGAGCAGGAATCCGTGGATGCCGACGATCACGACCTCGAGCGCGATCGCGACCTTCACGAGCACAGGCACGGGGGCGGCTCCGGATTCCAGGACGTCCTGTCGGGGGAAAGGGGTGGAGGGGCCGCGCCGCGGACGCGGCCCCTCCCGGGCTAGACGACGCGGTAGTACGCGTAGTCGACGGCGAACGTGCACCCGTCGTTGCGCTGCGCGTGCGACCACTGCCCGGGGAGCACGGTGGGGCTCCGCGTGAGGTTGCCGTCGCAGTTCTCGACCGACGAGCCGTGGCTGCGCGACGGGTGGTGGTAGTCCGACCAGATCACCGAGCCGCTCGTCCCGTAGTCCCACGTGCCGCCCTCGGGCGGGTAGGCGATCGTCGCCATCGCGGCGCTCGCGCCGCCCAGCACCAGTGCGGCGCTGAGCAGCGCGACGACCGCGCTCTTCGTTCGTGCTCTCATCCGTTCCTCCTGATCTCGGGAACGCCGCAGCCCCCGGGGCCCGAGCGCGCGCGGCGTTCTAGCTCGGTGGTTTCCGCCGGCGACGAGTTCCTGACCGCCGACCTGAGCATCGCTCCCGATCGCCGCCATACTGGGGGCATGATGTCGCTGCCTTTCGACCCGATCCTCATCATCGCGATCGCCGCCGCGGCGCTCATCCTGCTGATCCTGCTCATCGTGATCGTCCGCGGCATCAAGATCGCCAAGCCCGACGAGGCGATCATCGTCACGTCGCGCCGCCGACGCGGGGGAGAGGCCGACGAGAACGCGGGCCAGAAGGTCGTCTTCGGCTCGCGCGTCTTCGTGAAGCCGATCGTCGAGGCGTTCTTCAAGCTCAGCCTGCGCAGCCGCCAGCTCAACGTGCAGGCCGTCGCGCAGACCCGGGACGCCATCACGATCCGCGTCAACGCGGTCGCGGTCGTCAAGGTGGGCGGCTCCGAGCCCATGGTGCGCGCGGCCGCCCAGCGCTTCCTCAATCAGCAGGACCAGATCGAGTCGTCGACCGAGGAGGTGCTGTCGGGCTCGATCCGCTCGATCGTCGGCCAGCTCACGGTCACCGAGATCATCACGAACCGGCAGGCGCTGCAGGGCCAGGTGCTCGAGGCCGTCGGGGAGTCGCTCGACGTGCAGGGCCTGCAGATCGACACGCTGCAGATCAAGGAGATCGACGACGACAACGGCTACATCAAGGACCTCGGCCGCGCCGAGGCCGCGCGCGTGAAGCAGGTCGCCGAGATCGCCGAGGCCGAGGCGCGCCGCGCGTCCGAGCAGGCCCGCATCGCCGCCGACCAGGCGCTCGCCGAGGCGCAGCGCGAGCTCGACCTGCGTACCGCGGAGATCCAGAAGGAGACCGACAAGGCCCGCGCCGAGGCGTCCGCGGCCGCCCCGCTCGCCGAGGCGATCGCGCAGCAGGAGGTCGTCGCGCAGCAGGAGATCACCGCCGGCAAGCGCGTCGGCCTGCGCAAGCAGGAGCTCGACGCCGAGATCCGGGCGAAGGCGGATGCCGACGCCTACGCCCTCGAGAAGGACGCCCAGGCGAGCGCCGCAGCCGCGGTCGCGCAGGCCAACGCCGACCGCGACGCGCGCCGCTCCGCCGCCGAGGCGCTCGAGGCCGAGGGTCTCGCCGAGCGCAACCGCCGCATCGCGGCCGCCGAGGCGCTCCGCGCGGAGGGCGAGGCGGAGGCCGAGGCCATCCGTCAGAAGGGCTCCGCGGAGGCCGAGTCGCAGAAGCTGCAGGCCGAGGCGCTCGCCGAGCGCAGCGCCGAGCTGCTCAAGCAGCAGATCATCTCGCAGCTGCCCGACATCGTCCGCGCGGCGTCCGAGCCGCTCGCGGCGATCTCGAACATGACGGTCATCTCCTCCGACGGCAGCGGCGCCGCCGCCGTCGGTCAGGGCGTCGCCGGGCAGCTCGCGACGTCGGTGCAGATCGTCAAGGACGTCACGGGCATCGACATCGCCGACATCCTGAACGCCCGTGCCACGGGCGAGGCGATCGGCGAGGCGATCACCCAGCCGACCCCGCGCCGGGCGGCGAGGCCGAAGCCAGCCGCGGAGGCCTGACCCGGGCCGGCCCTGCCCGGCCCTGCCACCCGCGTGTAAAGAAAGCTTGACACGGAGTCGGATATTCTTGACACTCGTGTCATGACCCGCCCCGCCGCAGCACCCCGCCCCGCCCACGTCCCGCCGCGCTGGTTCGTGCGCTCCGCGTGGGCGATCCACCGCGC
>JAEWKY010000313.1 GCA_023457615.1 Actinomycetes bacterium
GTCCCCGCTCACCGAGCCGGTCCGCCGCGCCGAGCCCGCGGCCGACGACGCCACCCCCACGCGCCTCGTCATCACCTCGGGCCCGCGTGAGGGCATGGAGATCGACCTCCCCGCCGAGCAGCTCACGATCGGGCGCTCGAGCGAGTCGGGCCTCGTCATCCGCGACGACTACACGTCGACCCACCACGCGCGCCTCATGCTCTGGGATGCCGACTGGGTCATCCAGGACCTCGACTCGACGAACGGCACGTTCCTCGACGGCGTGCGCGTGACCCTGCCCACCGCCGTCGCTCCCGGAACCCCGGTCACGATCGGCACGACGACGTTCGAGCTGCGGCGGTAGGCGTGGCGACGACCCCGCTGAGCGCCGCCGTCTCCCACGTCGGCAAGATCCGCTCGAACAACCAGGACTCCGGGTACGCGGGGCGTCACCTCTTCGTGGTCGCCGACGGGATGGGCGGCCACGCCGGCGGCGACGTCGCGTCGGCGATCGCGACGAAGCGCATCGCGGAGGCCGACGAGGCGTACGCGGCGGCGGCCGACGCGGAGTCGGCGCTGCAGGCCGCGATGATCGCCGCGAACTCCCTGCTCGCCGAGACCGTGTTCGAGCACAGCGAGCTCACGGGCATGGGCACGACGGTGTCGGGCATCCTGCGCGTCGGCGACCAGATCGCCCTCGCCCACATCGGCGATTCGCGCATCTACCGCTTCCGCGACGGCCGGCTCGAGCAGGTCACCGCCGACCACACGTTCGTGCAGCGCCTCGTCGACTCGGGCCGCATCACGCCCGAGGAGGCCGCGGTGCATCCCCGGCGCTCCGTGCTCATGCGGGTGCTGGGGGATGTCGACGCGGCCCCCGAGATCGACACCAGGATCCTCGACACCCGGCCCGGCGACCGCTGGCTGCTGTGCTCCGACGGCCTCTCGAGCTACGTCTCGGAGGAGAAGATCGGGCAGATCCTCGCGACCGTGCGCGGGTCGCAGGGCGCGGCCGACCGGCTCGTCAAGGAGAGCCTCGACCACGGAGCGCCCGACAACGTCACGGTCGTCATCACCGACATCGACGACACCGAGCCCGGGGCCGACGACACTCCGCCTCTCGGCTTCGTCGGATCGGCCGCGGTGCCGCTCATGTTCGAGGGCTCCGAGAACGAGCGCCGGCCCATCCGCCTGCCCACGCTCCTGCTCCATCCGCTCAAGCCGTCGCCGCCCGAGGACACCCACTTCGAGCCCGAGCGCGAGGAGTTCCTCGAGCAGCTCATCGAGGAGGACCGCCGCCGCGCCCGCCGGCGCCGCATCACCTGGCTCGTCGGCACCGCCGTCGTCATCGCGGCGATCGTCGCGGCCGTCGTGCTCGCCTACCAGTGGACGCAGACCCACTATTACGTCGGGGCCACGGACGACGGCCGGGTCGCGATCTTCCAGGGCGTGCAGCAGAACATCGGGCCGATCGCCCTCTCGCACGTCGAGCAGACGTCGCAGCTGCGCGTCGACGACCTCCCGCCCTTCCAGCGCCAGCAGGTCGAGGCGACGATCAACGCCGACGACCTGCGCGACGCGCACGACATCCTCGATCGGCTCAGCCGCGCCGCCGAATCGAGCGTGACCCCGTGAGCGCCGTGCCGTGAGCGTCGCGAGCGGGCAGGGGACGGGCGTCGTGGCGGGCCCGCCGATCGAGGCGGGCGGGTCGCCGTCGACCTTCACGGGGTCGATCCGCATCCGGCTGCGCACCCCCGCGCGCCGACGCAACCTCGAGCTCGCCCTGCTCGTCGTCGCGATCGGGATCGGCGTGGGCGCGCTGCTGCTCGCCGAGCTCGGCGCCCTCGGCCGGATCGACCCCGGCGTGCTCGGCCTCGTGCTCGGGTTCTCGGCTCTCGTGCTCGCGCTGCACGTCGTGCTGCGCGTCGTCGCGGCCGAGGCCGACCCGTTCCTCGTGCCGATCGCGACCGTGCTGAACCTCGTCGGCATCGCGGAGATCACCCGCCTCGACATCGCCGAGGGCTACCTGGGCTGGGACGCCTACGGCGTGCGGCAGGTCGCCTGGTCGGCGATCGCCGTCGTCGCGGCGACGGCCGTGCTCCTCCTCGTGCGCAACCACCGCACGCTCCAGCGGTACCGCTACGTCGCAGGCTTCGTCGCGATCGCCCTGCTCGTGCTGCCGTTCCTCCCCGTCATCGGCCGCAACGTGAACGGGGCCCAGGCGTGGATCGGCCTCGGCATCGCGACGTTCCAGCCCGGGGAGATCGCGAAGATCGCGCTCGCGGTCTTCTTCGCGGGCTACCTCGTCACCGCCCGCGACTCGCTGAGCATCGTCGGGCGCAAGGTGCTCGGGGTCACCTTCCCGCGACTGCGCGACCTCGGCCCGATCGTCGTGTTCTGGGCCCTGTCGATGGCCGTCATCGTGTTCCAGCGCGACCTCGGATCGGGTCTGCTCTACTTCGGCCTCTTCCTCGTGATGATCTACGTCGCCACCGGCCGCGCCGGCTGGGTCGTGCTCGGCGTCGTGCTCTTCGCCGGCGGCGCCTACGTCGCCTCGCAGACGCTGCAGTACGTCGGCGGGCGCTTCTACGGATGGCTCAACACGTTCGACGCGGACCTGTACGCGCAGGGCGGGGGCAGCTACCAGCTCGCACAGGGGCTCTTCGGGCTCGCCGACGGCGGACTCGTCGGCACGGGGCTCGGACGGGGCAACCCCGACATCACCCCGCTCGCCGAGAGCGACTTCATCATCGCGAGCCTCGGCGAGGAGCTCGGCCTCATCGGCGTCTTCGCGCTCCTCGTGCTCTACCTGGTGTTCGTCTCGCGCGGCTTCCACATCGGCTTCGCCGGCCAGGACGACTTCGGCCGCCTGCTCGGGGTCGGGCTCTCGTTCGTCGTCGCGCTGCAGGTCTTCATCGTCGTCGGCGGCGTGACGCGCGTCATCCCGCTCACCGGGCTCACGACGCCGTTCCTCGCGGCCGGTGGCTCGTCCCTCGTCGCCAACTGGGTCATCGTCGCGCTGCTCGTGCGGATCTCCGACTCCGTGCGCGCGCAGCCGAGGCTGGTGCTCGAGTAGTCATGAACAAGGAACTGCGTCGCGTCTCGATCCTCGTCGTGCTGATGTTCGTCGCCCTCTTCGCGTCGTCGAGCATCATCCAGGTCTTCCAGCAGGGCAACCTCAAGGCCGACGGCCGCAACGCTCGGGTGCTCTACGCGAGCTTCGACGCGCAGCGCGGCCCGATCCTCGTCGGCGGCGAGCCCGTCGCCTACTCCGCCCCGGCCGACAGCCGCTACAACTACCAGCGCATCTATCCCGCGGGCGAGCTGTACTCGACGGTGACGGGCTTCTTCACGGTGCTGCCCTCGACGGGCGGCCTCGAGCACGAGCTCAACTCCTACCTCACGGGCGACTCCGACGCGCAGTTCCTCGCGCGGCTGAACGCGATCCTCACCGGCCAGGACCCTCAGGGCTCCGCGGTCGAGCTGACGATCGACCCCGTCGTGCAGCAGGCGGCCTGGGACGCCCTCGGCGACGAGCGCGGCGCCGTCGTCGCCCTCGACCCGGCGACGGGCGCCATCCTGGCCCTCGTCTCGAAGCCGACCTACGACCCCAACGGGCTCGCCGTGCTCGACCCGGCCGCGGTCGAGGCGACCTACGACGCGCTCGACGCGGATCCGAACGATCCGCTCATCGACCGCGCGATCGCGGGCGACCTCAACCCGCCCGGCTCGGTGTTCAAGCTCGTCGTCACGGCGGCCGCGCTCGAGAGCGGCCAGTTCACCCCGGAGAGCGAGTTCCCCAACCCGCCGACCCTCGACCTGCCGGGCACGTCGACGCCCATCTCGAACTCGGCCGACGGCACGTGCGGCGGCGCCGAGACGGCCTCGATCGCGACCGCGCTGCGGCTCTCCTGCAACACGACCTTCGCGCAGCTCGCGGGCGCGCTCGGTCAGGACGCGATCCGGGAGCAGGCTCAGGAGTTCGGCTTCGGGCAGGAGCTCGGCATCCCGATGCGCGTGGAGCCGAGCGTGTACCCGCAGATCGAGGGCGACGACGAGGCGCAGCTCTGGCTCACCGGATTCGGCCAGGCGAACGTGCGCACGTCGCCGCTGCAGATGGCGATGGTGTCGGCCGCGATCGCCAACGGGGGAGTGCTCATGCAGCCCACCGTCGTCGAGAGCATCGTCGCGCCCGACCTCTCGGTGCTGCAGGAGTTCCAGCCGCAGACCTTCTCGACCCCGATCAGCCCGGAGACCTCGGCGACGATGACGGAGATGATGGTGCAAGGCGTGGCCAACGGCGTCGCGAACAATGCCAGAATCGACGGTGTCGAGGTCGCAGGGAAGACCGGGACGGCCGAGAACGGACCGGGCGAGCCCTACACCCTCTGGTTCACCGGGTTCGCGCCCGCCGACGACCCCCGGGTCGCCGTCGCGGTCGTGATCGAGGATCGTTCCACGGGGTTCGGGAACCTGATCGCGGCACCGATCGCGAAGAAGGTCATGGAGGCGGTGTTGAGCAGATGAGACCCACCAACGGCCTCACCTTCGGCGGCCGGTACCAGCTCTCCTCGCGCGTCGCCATCGGCGGCATGGGCGAGGTGTGGCAGGCGACCGACCTCGTCATCGGACGCACGGTCGCGATCAAGATCCTCAAGGACGAGTACCTCGGCGACCCGGGCTTCCTCGAGCGCTTCCGCGCCGAGGCGCGGCATGCCGCCCTCGTCAACCACGAGGGCATCGCGAACGTCTTCGACTACGGCGAGGAGGACGGCTCCGCCTACCTCGTGATGGAGCTCGTCCCCGGCGAGGCCCTCTCGACGATCCTCGAGCGCGAGCGCGTGCTGCCGACCGACAAGGTGCTCGACTACGTCGCGCAGACCGCGTCGGCGCTGCAGGCCGCCCACCAGGCCGGCCTCGTGCACCGCGACATCAAGCCGGGCAACCTCCTCATCACGCCCGAGGGCCGCGTCAAGATCACCGACTTCGGCATCGCCCGCATCGCCGATCAGGTGCCGCTCACCGCGACCGGGCAGGTCATGGGCACCGTGCAGTACCTCTCGCCCGAGCAGGCGAGCGGTCACGCGGCGTCGCCGACGACGGATGTCTACAGCCTGGGCATCGTCGCCTACGAGGCTCTCGCGGGGCGGCGGCCGTTCACGGGCGAGTCGCAGGTCGCGATCGCGATGGCGCAGATCAACGAGGCGCCGCCGGACCTGCCGGTGACGATCTCGGAGCCGGTGCGCAACCTCGTCTACGCGTGCATCGCGAAGAAGCCCGCCGACCGGCCGCAGACGGCGGCCCACCTCGCGCGCGCCGCCCAGGCCCTGCGCCGGGGCGACATCGCCGGTGCGGCGGCGGCCGTGCCCGGCATCGAGGGGCGCGAGGCGACGTTCACCCAGGTGCTCGGCACCGGCG
>JAEWKY010000314.1 GCA_023457615.1 Actinomycetes bacterium
GGGTCGAGCCGCCCGCCGCCCTCGACGACGTGCAGCACGAGCCGGGGCGCCTCGTCCGCGGCGAGCTCGCCGATCCGGCCGCCGAGATCCGCGGCGCCGTCGACGGCGAGGACCGGCTCGTCGCCGAGCCCGGCCACGAGCTCCGCGAGGACGGCCTCCTCGGCGGACGTCTCGACCAGCGCCTCGCGCTCGTCCGAGTCCTCGGCGGGGGTGCGGAGCTCCTCGACGTCGGGCGCACTCGTCGGGTCGTCGCCCGACCTCCCCGCGAGGAGGGCGGCGAGCGAGATGCCCGCGGTCACGCGGATGCGCTCGGGCTCGCGCCCGAACCAGGCCGTCGCGACGCGGTCGACGTCGGTCCAGGTGAAGTTCTCGCCGAACCGATCGCGCCGCGTGCCGCGGTCCTCGACGACGACCACGCGATCCGCGGCCATCGCCGCCGCCCCGGGCTCGGCCCCCTGGAGCACGGAGGCGTTGCGGACGACGACCAGGCGCGCGCGCAGGTCGTCGTGGACCGTCGCCTGACGCACCGCCCCCGAGTTCACGCGCGCCTGCAGCGCCTCGTGCAGCTCGCCGATCGAGCGGTCGGCGTGGAGCGAGTCGAGCGGGAGGAGGGCGACCGTGCGGCCCTCCTCGAGCACGGCGTCGATCTCCTCGACGACACGGTCGAGCGCACCCTCCGGATTCGCCCCGGGACGGCCGTCGACGACGAGCAGCACGTCGGTCTCGGAGGGCTCGCCGGAACGTCCGAGCAGATGCGCGTGCACGGGCAGATGACGCGCGCGGAGCGGATAGGGGACGAACGGGTCGGCCGTGCCGTCCGCGATCTGCCGGTGCCAGGTCAGGTAGGCGCTGCGATAGGCCAGTCGCGCGGGGTGCATCCACCCGTCGCCGAGCTCCGTGCCGCTCAGCGAGTCGCGAGAGTACCGCACGAGCGACAGCGGGCCGGCGTCGAGCAGGAGCGGCACGGCCACCCCGAAGGCCGCCTCGATCCGCAGCCGGTACTCGCTGTCGGCGGCCTTGCGCAGTGAGTCGTAGAACCCGACGCGCGCCGTCACGGCGTCCCGCCGGAACAGCAGCGATGTCTCCGTGAGGCGGAGCTTGGTGCCCCGCGGCTGCACGAACATGAGGTCCTCGGACAGGCGCAGCGACGCGCTCGTGTTCGCCGGGGTCTCGGGGTGCGCGAGCAGGTGGCGCATCTGGATCTCGATCCGGCGCGGGTGCGCCCAGTCGTCGGAGTCGTGCATCGTGACGAACTCGCCGCGGGCCGCGAGGATGCCCTCGTTGCGCCGCGCGTAGGTGCCGCGGTTGTCGGACGAGCGCACGACCCGGATCCGCGGATCGAGCGCGGCCGCGCGCGCGAACACCGGGTCGAACTCGGCGCCCGATCCGTCGTCGAGCACGAGCAGCTCCCAGTTCTGCCAGGTCTGTTGCACGACGCTCCGCAGCGCGGTGAACAGGGCCTCGCCGGGCCGGAACGCCGACATCACGATCGAGACGAGGGGACCGCCCTCGATGCCGCCGTCCGCCGACGCCGTGAGGCGGTCGTACGGCGTCGGCCCCTCGTCGAGCAGACGCACCCGCTCGAGGCCGTAGAGGTGATGCACGGCGTTGAACGTCGCGAGCCAGAGCTCGTCGTCCTCGGCGCCGTAGGCGGGATTCAGCACGTCGGCGGCGAGCATCGACTCGACGAGGCCGTCGGAGGCCCAGCGCGCGACGAGCGGTCGGGCGAGATCGATGCGTCCGGCCAGGATGAGCCGCTCCGCGAGCATCACCTGGTTCGGCGTCGAGAGCCTGATGACGGGCGCGAGCGCGCCGAGGTGGGCCAGGTAGTCGTACGCGACCTCGAGCTCCTCCTGCGAGGTGGCCTGCGACATGAGCAGACGCGCGAGGGCGAGGAGCAGCGCGGGGTCGGCGCGGCCGACGCTGAGCGCCGCGGTCTCGGGATCGAGGGCGCCGGCCCGCACGGCCGTCGTCAGGTCGGCGAACCCGAGACGGCCGCGGGTCGCCGAGTAGGCGTAGACCTCCCGGATCCAGTGCGAGCGGCTGCGAGCGCCGAACGCGAAGATCGACATCGCCGGCAGCGACGCGCTCGCCCGCACGACGCGGGCGCGGTCGAGCTCGCCGGCCGCGAGGTCGAGCCAGGACTCCGGCAGTTCGTTGAGCGGCGCCCCGATGAGGGTCGCCTCGCGGAGCGAGACCTGCTCGCGCTGGAACCGCTGCCAGCGCCGCAGCCGCGTGATGATCGCGAGGGCGGCGGCGACGAGCGTCACCAGGTAGTAACCGAGGGCGATCCCGCCGGCGACGACCCGCAGCTCGGCGACGAGCGCGAGCGCGAGCGCGACCCCGACGACGAACGGCAGCCCGAGCACCAGGACGAGGGCGATCCGCTCGATCACCGACAGGCGTCGCAGGATGTGGAGGATACGGGGGATCACGAGGTTCTCTCTGGCTCGGACTAGGCGCACCCGAATGCTAGAGGAACTCCCCGGGGTGTCGAGAAACACCCCGGGGTGTCACCCTCCCGCGGCCGCCGGGAGCCAGCCCGGGGTCCCGCGTCTCGATAGGGTCGTGGGGAGATGCTGCGCGGGGCGCAGAGAAGGAAGGATGCGGTGAACGTCGTCATCGTGGGTCAGGGTTACGTCGGCCTGCCACTCGCTCAGGGCGCCGCCCGGGCCGGGCTCTCGGTCGTGGGGCTGGATGCCAACCCCCGCACGGTCGAGGGGCTCAACGCCGGGCGCTCGCACGTCGACGACATCTCGGCGGCGGAGCTGCAGGAGATGCTCGACGCCGGCTACCGCGCGTCCGCCGATCCCGCCGTGCTCGCCGACGCGGACGTCGTCGTCATCTGCGTTCCCACGCCCCTCGGCGACGACAACGTCCCCGACCTCGGCTACGTCACGTCGGCTGTCGAGTCGATCGCCGCGCACCTCACCCCGGGCACGCTCGTCGTGCTCGAGTCGACCACCTACCCGGGCACCACGGAGGACCTCGTGCTCCCCCTCCTGGAGGGCTCGGGGCTGCGTCTCGACGAGGGCTTCCACCTGGCCTTCTCCCCCGAGCGCATCGACCCCGGCAACGAGCGCTACGGCCTCCGCAACACCCCCAAGGTCGTCGGCGGCGTCACCCCGGCCTCGACCGAGGCCGCGCGCGCCTTCTACTCCCGCATCGTCGACACCGTCGTGACGACGCGCGGCGCGCGCGAGGCCGAGATGGCGAAGCTGCTCGAGAACACCTACCGGCACGTCAACATCGCTCTCGTCAACGAGATGGCGCGCTTCTGCCACGACCTCGAGATCGACCTCTGGGACGTCATCGCCGCGGCGTCCACCAAGCCGTTCGGCTTCGCGCCGTTCTACCCCGGGCCCGGCGTCGGCGGACACTGCATCCCGATCGACCCCAACTACCTCGGCTACCACGTGCAGCGCCGGCTGGGCTACCCGTTCCAGTTCGTCGAGCTCGCCGAGAGCATCAACAACTCGATGCCGGCGTACGTCGTCGACCGCGTGCAGGATGCGCTCAACACGACCTCGAAGCCGCTCAATGGCTCGCGCGTGCTGCTGCTGGGCGTCACCTACAAGGCCGACATCGCCGACCAGCGCGTGTCTCCGGCGCGCCCCGTGGGCGAGCTGCTGATCGCGAAGGGCGCCGACGTGCGCTTCCACGACCCGCGGGTCTCGGTCTGGGAGCTCGAGGACAGGCGCCTCGACGTGGTCGAGGATCTCGACGCGGCCGTCGACGAGGCCGACATCGTGGTCGTGCTCCAGACCCATCGGGAGTACGACCTCGAGGCGCTCGCCGACCGCTCGGCGCTCTTCTTCGACACGCGCGGCAAGACGGCGCACCCCCGCGCCGTCAAGCTCTGACCGCTCAGAGGTCGTCCGGCTCCTCGAGCCCGTAGCCCGTCGAGCAGTACGTCTGCCCGTGGTAGTGCTCGTACGCGCGGTAGGTGTTGACGATGATGCGCTCCACGCGCGGGTTGTACTCGCCGTAGGACTCGATCACCCGCTCGAGGGTGTCGCAGCGGCGGCCGTCGGCTCCGCGGGTGAGGTCGCCGAGGGCGACCTGCCACTGGACGGCATCCATCGCCTGCGTCTTGATGTGGGCCCGGTACAGCTGCGACGAGGACACGTTGCGGGGGTAGTAGAGGCCGACGACCCCCACGACCACGACGAGCAGGCCGACGAGCGCGACGTCGCCGAGGGCGCGCGCCCGCCCGGGCAGCAGCGCGAACGCCCGCACGACGAGCACGACGGACAGCGCCACGGCGGTCCAGATGATGACACCCGAGCGGTACGACGTCATGCCGGTCACCTGCGCGACGGCGTTGACGGAGATGCCCGTGATGACCGCGGCGCCGGCGCCGATCGTCGCGAGCACGGGGATGATCGAGAGCACGCCGAGCACGGTGTCGCGGGGAGCGGTCTCCTCGTCGGTGTGACGGAGACGCCAGGAGGCCCAGAGCAGCCCGACGAGGAGCGCGAGCACGGCGCCGAGGCCGATCGTCCAGCCCGTCGCGACCGGGTTCCAGCTGCCCGCGCGATCGACGGCCTGCTGCACGAAGGCGCCGTTGCGGCCCGGGAAGGCGCCGAGGAAGTTCTTCGCGATCGTCGCCGGGCTGAACTCGACGAGCGTGCCCGCGTAGCACGAGCCGTCGAGCTGGCAGGGCAGCTGCGAGATCCGCCAGCGGATCGCGACGAACACCGCGGTGAAGGGCACGCCGATCGCGAGCGCCACGGCGAGGCGCGGACGCCAGCGTCGCCAGAGGCTGCCGCCCTCCGGCAGGGGCTGCAGCAGCACGGCCAGCACGACGACCGGCACGACGAGGGCGATGAGCTCGTAGGAGATGTTCGCCGCCACGGCGAGCACCGCGAGGAGCACGACCGTCGGGACGATCCACACCCGGAAGCTGCGGGAGAGGGCGCGGGCGAGCAGGATCGCGGCCGACGCCGCGAACAGGAAGACCGCGACCGGCCCGTAGGCGAGCGTCGGGTAGACCATCCAGCCGTTGAGTGAGAACTCCATCTGCGACTTCGCGCCGATCGCGTAGATCGCCGGCAGCACGATGAGCACGAACGCGATCGTGGACGGCGAGAAGCCGCGCTCGACGCCGTCGCGACCGCGGTGACGCCAGACCCGCAGGAACACGAAGACCGAGAGGAAGGTCAGGCCGACGAGGACGATCTTGACGAGCGCCCAGATCACGGCCGGCGGGATGGCGAAGAGCGTGGCGAGATCCATCGCGAGCAGCGCCACGACCTGGCGCTCCGAGGTCGCGAGAGCCGTCGTCCTCGCCTGCCCGGTGAACGAGAAGGCATTCTCGACCGGCCCCCAGAAGGCCTCCCAGTACGAACCGCCGGTCTTCGGGCCGACGTAGAGCACCCAGTAGGAGTCGTCGGCGCCGATGGGCGAGAACAGCTGCGGCGCGAGCACGATGAGGAGGGTCGCGGCGTAGAGCGTGAGGAGCACGACCCAGGCGACGCGGGAGGCGAAGGCCTGCAGCAGCAGGAATCCGAGTCTGGTCAACTGCGCGCGCATCGGTGTTTCCTCCGTGTCGGTGAGGGTCGCTCGCGGAGCGCCCGGTCTCCCAGATCGTAGGGCACGCCGCGTGGCGCGCTCGGCCTCACGATCCGGTGGTGGCGTCGAGGCCGGCCTTCGTCGAGCAGAACGGCTGGGCGTAGAACAGCTGGAAGCTGCGGTACGCGCCCTGCACCGTCCGCACGAACCGGTCGGAGAACTCGTCCTTCGGCCGGTCCCCCATGAAGGCCAGGATGGCGTCGCAGCGCCGCTCGTCGCCCACCGCGGAGAGATCGCCGAGAGCGACCTCGGCGTGCAACGTGTCGACGAGCACCGTGCCGGCCTGGACCCGGTTGACCTGAGCGCTCACGACGTTGGCGGGCAGCGACGTGGCGATCACCGCGACGGCGAGGACGGCGACGGCGACGGCCGCGATCGCGCCGGCGATTCGCCGTCGCCGGGTCCAGGCCAGCACGAGCGCCGCCGCGAGGGCGAACGCGAGCGCGGTCCAGACCACGACGCCCGAGCGGTACGCCATCGCCCCGGAGGTCAGCGACTCGACCGCACGCTGGCTGATGCCGGTGATCGCCGTCGCGCCGAG
>JAEWKY010000315.1 GCA_023457615.1 Actinomycetes bacterium
CGGGTGCAGCGGCCGCGGGTGCCGCGGCCGGCAGGTTCGCGAGCAGCAGCGCGATCGCGACGAGGGCGGCGAGCAGCAGCGCGCCGAGCGCGAGAAGCGCGGGCAGCATCCAGCGGCGGCGGGCCTCCGGGTGGGTCGGGGTGGTCATGGTCGTTCGTCCTGTTCGTCCTGGTAAAACTACGAGTCGTAGTTCCAGGGACGAAGATAGGGATGCCGACGCGGCCCCGACAGGGGCAGAAGCTGCCGTGGCAGCAGGTTGCCGCGGGCTAGAGCCGGCCGTACTCCAGCACGACGGGGCACTCGAAGACGCGGGGCGCGCTGCGTCCGACGGTGCGCAGATAGCGCAGCACGACGCGGTAGGCCTCGGCGAGCGACGTCTCCGTGTACGCGATGCCCTCCCGGGCGCAGGCCTCGCGCACGAGCTGCCGCGCCTTCGCGAGCCGCGGACGCGCCATGCTCGGGAAGAGGTGGTGCTCGACCTGGTGGTTGAGCCCGCCCATGAGGAACGTCATCGCGAGCCCGCCGCGGATGTTGCGCGACGACAGCACCTGCTTCCGCAGGAAGTCGGGCTTCGCGTCGACCGAGAACATCGTCATGCCGATGTGGTTCGGCGCGAACGACAGCCCCATGTAGGCGCCGAACACCGCGAGCTGCACTCCGACGAACGCGAACGCCATGCCGAGCGGCAGCACGAGGAACACCGGCAGCACGACGACGGCCATGCGCACGACGAGCAGCGCGATCTCGAGTCGGCGGTTGTCGACCTTGCCCGGGCCGAACGCGTGGGCGAACGACTTGACGTGCAGGTTGAGGCCCTCGAACGCGAGCAGCGGGAAGAACAGCTTCGCCTGGTGGCGGGTGATGAGCGCGCGCAGACCCCGGGCGGACGCGGCGTCCGCGTCGACGAACGACACCGTGTCGATGTCGAGATCGGGGTCGCGGCCGATCACGTTCGGGTTGCCGTGGTGGCGGGTGTGCTTGTTCATCCACCACGAGTACGAGAGGCCGACGACACCCGACGCGAGGGCGCGGCCGAGGCGATCGTTCGCGACGTTCGAGCCGAACACCTGACGGTGCGACGCCTCGTGTCCGAGGAACGCGAACTGCGTGAAGATCACCCCGAGCGCCCCGGCGATGAGCAGCTGGAACCACGAGTCGCCGAGCAGCACGAACCCGGTGATCGCGCCGCCGAGCGCGAGCACGAGGGTGCCGAGGAGGCTCAGGTAGAAGACCTGGCTGCGGCGCAGGAGCCCGGCGTCCTTCACGAGCGCGAGGAGGGGGCCGAAGCCGCTCGGCGTGGACGGGCGGGGCGTGGTCGACCGGATGGCGCCGGAGGAGGATGCGAGGGTCACGGAGGCCTTCGGGATTCGGGTACGACTTCCCAGCCGGCTTCGGTGAGCGGATTCGCTCCGGATGTTGTGAAACTAGCGCAGGTTCCTGGGCGCGAGCAGCGCATCCACGGCGCGACGTGTGCGCGCGTAGGGCTCGGCGGTGTCGTGGAGGAGCGAGGCGTCGTTGGCGGCGTCGAGCAGCGCCTGGATCTCGTACGCGAGCTGGGCGGCATCCGTCGACGCCGGCAGGTCGCCGGCCGCGATCGCGCGCGCCACCGCCTCGACGAGGAAGTCGCGCCAGCGCCGCATCTGCGCGGCGATCGCGTCGCGCACGGGTCCCGGCTTCGCGCGGTACTCGGCGGTGACGGCCGCGAAGAAGCAGCCGCCGGAGAAGACGCGCGTCTCGCTGTAGTCGAGGAAGGCGGTCGCGAGCGCGCGCAGTCGCGCGAGGCCCGCGGGAGCCGTGAGGGCGGGGCGGATGACGCGATCCTGGAAGATCTCGGCCGCGGTCGCGACGACGGCGAGCTGCAGCTCCTGCTTCGAGCCGAAGAGCCCCGCGATGCCCCCCTTGCTCCGCGAGACGGTCGTCGCGAGTCCGCCGATCGACAGGCCGTCGAGGCCCTCGACGCTCGCGAGGTCGACCGCCGCGGCGAGCACGGCGGAGCGGGAGGTGTCGCCGCGCAGGCGGCGGCCGTCGAGGGCGGTCATCGGCTCCATCCTTCCCCGTCTTGCGCTCGCGCGGTCGTGTCGTATTGAATACGAACGATCGTACGCATATTTAGGAGACCTCGCCGTGACCCTCGCCGTCCGCGCCACGCGCGCCGCCCTCGTCGTCCTCAGCGCCGTCGCTCCGCCCGTCGCCGGGGAGCTCGGCTACCGGCTCTGGCGCAGCCTCGGCCGTCCCGAGCCCGTCCACCCGCGCGACGCCGCCGTGCACGCCCGGGCCGAGCGCGGCATCCTCGACCTCGACGGCATTCCCGTCGCCACCTACACCTGGGGGAGCGGACCCGAGGTGGTGCTGCTCGTGCACGGCTGGCGCAGCCGCGCGTCGCGGTTCGCCGCCCTCGTCGACGACCTCGAGAGCCCCGGCCGCACGCTCGTCGCCTTCGACGCCCCCGGCAACGGCGACACCCCGGGAGACCGCACGTCGATCCTCGACTACGCCCGCATCGTCCGGCTGCTCGCCGCCCGCCACGGCGGGGTCACCGCGATCGTCGCGCACTCCTTCGGGGTGCTGTGCTCGTTCATCGCGGTGCGCGAAGGCGTCGCCGTCGACCGCATCGTCGGGCTCGCAGGCATCCACGACGCCGACGAGATCGTGCGCCAGTTCGCCCGCGAGGCCGGACTCGGCACCCGGGCGAAGCGCGGACTGCGCACCCGCATCGAACGCCGGTTCTTCGCCGGCATCCCCGACCTCTGGCGGCGCTTCACGGCGGAGCTCGACCCCGCCGACACGCGCACCTCGGTGCTGCTCGTGCACGACGTCGGCGATCCGCGCGTCGGGTTCGCCCAGTCGGAGCGGATCCGGGATGCCCACACCGGCCCGGTGCGGCTCGTCGCGACCGAGGGGCTCGGCCACAACCGCCTCCTCGGCGATCCGGGCGTCGTCGCGACGGTCGCGGAGTTCCTCGACGGGCCACGCGTGCCGGATCGGACGTACCGTGCGGAGGCTCCCGCCGCCTAGCGTCGAGGGATGCCCTCCTCCCGCTCCGGACTCCTGTGGGGATTCGTCGGGGTGCTCGGCTTCTCGTTCACGATCCCGCTCACGCGCGTCGCCGTCGGCGGGCTGTCGCCGCTCTTCATCGGCTGCGGTCGTGCCGTCGTCGCGGCGCTGCTCGCGGCTCTCGTGCTGGGCCTCACGCGGCAGCGCCTCCCACGCGGCACGCAGTGGCTGCGCCTCGCGGTCGTGGCCGCCGGCGTCGTGGCCGGGTTCCCGCTGCTCACCTCCTACGCGCTCACCACGGCATCCGCCTCGCACGGCGCGGTCGTGATCGCGCTGCTGCCC
>JAEWKY010000316.1 GCA_023457615.1 Actinomycetes bacterium
GCGGCGAGGAGCTCGTCGGCGCGCACGCCGATCGACGTGCCCGACGCGTAGGCCTCGAGGCAGCCCGCGCGCCCGCACAGGCACGCCCGGCCGCCGCGCACGACGGTGATGTGGCCGAACTCGCCGCCGTTGCCCGCCGCACCGCGGTGCAGCACGCCGTCGAAGACCGCCCCGCCGCCGATGCCGGTCGAGATCGTGAGGTACATCATCGAGCGCGCGCCGCGGGCCGCGCCGTGCCGCTGCTCGGCGAGAGCCGCGAGCGAGGCGTCGTTCTCGAGCGCCGCGGGGAGCCCGAACTCGTCCCGCGCGAGACGCACGATCGGGATGTCGATCCAGCCGGGCAGATGGAGCGGGCCGGTGAGCACCCCGGCGTCCGCGTCGAGGGGACCGCCGCACGAGATGCCGACGGCGGCCATCGGCTCCGTGAGGCCGGATTCGGCGATCGCGCGACGACCGAGCTCGAAGAGCCTCGGGATGATGACATCCGGCCCCTCGGCGCGACGCGTGGGCTCGACGACCATGCCGTGCACGACGCCGTCCGGCGTCACGACACCCGCGGCGAGCTTGGTGCCGCCGATGTCGAGGGCGAGTACGGCGGTCACGTCGGCGGCGTCTTCCTGATCGGGCTGGGACGGATGTGGAATCGTTCCCACCTCGCGACTATAGGCGACCGGTGCACGCGGCGGCAATGGGGTGCTCCTGCACGACGGACCGCGTCGGTCAACCCCGTCGCGCGACGCGCTCCCCGGGCGCAGAGTCGTCGTGGCACCGCCTTCGGAAGGAACCCCCGCATGTCCCCCGTCGCCCCCCGCACCGTCGGCCTCGCCGTCGCTCTCGCCGCGTCGCTCGCCGCGACGGCCGGCCTCGTGGTCGGCGCCCTCGCCCGGCCCTTCCCGCCCCGTCGGCCGACCCGCACGGCGGAGTTCGGCATCCACCGCGTACCGTCCCGCCCGCCGCTGTGGGACGCCCACCCGGCGACCGGGCCGGTGCTCGCCGTGCCCGACCTGCACGACATCCCGCCCGTGCCGCCGCAGGACAACCACGCCCCCGCGCGCTCGAGCTGAGCGGCCCGTCCCGCCTCGGTCGAGCCCCGTCGCGCCTCGGCCGAGACGCCCGTCCCGTCTCGGTCAGGCGCCTCCGACGACGTCGACGATCGCCTCGGTGTGCTGGCCGAGTCGCAGCTCGCCGAAGGCGACGTCGAGTGCGAGACGCTGCCGCCGCGCGGCCGCGCCCGCGGTGACCTCGAAGGCGACCTCCGCCGAGCCGGAGGCGTCGAGGGCCACCCGCAGCTCGGGCGGCCCCGTCCACCCCTCGGGCAGCACGGGGCGCAGCACGGCCTCCACCGGCTCCCGCAGCGGATTGCGCACCTCGGCCACGTACGCGACCGCCGACCCGGGCGTCACCGCGGCCCGATAGGGCACGAGCCGGGCGAGCACGCCGTCGGCCCCGAGGTCGAGCTCGTCGAGCGGCAGGAGCGCCTCGTGCGTGGCGTCGAGGTCGTGGCCGGCATCCAGCAGGTACTGCAGGTAGCCCTCGTCGACCGCGCGCGGCTCCCAGTGACCGGAGAGCAGGAGGCCGGGCGCGATGCGGCGGTAGAGCTCGGCGCTCGACACGTAGTCGCCGAGCCGGAACCGGTTGCGGTACTGGTAGTTGAGGATCTCGTGCCGCTCGCCCGGGATGCCGAGGTTCTCCTGCTGGTCGCCCGTGAACACGACGCGCACGCCGTCGACCTCGAGCGAGAACGCGGCCGCGAAGAGGGTGTGACCCGGCTGCTCGTGGATGCCGAGCTCGTACTCGTTCCACGGCACCGTGCCGCCGGTCGGCACGACGCGATCCACCGGGATCGGGTCGTACCACTGGCAGGGCAGGTCGTACCTCCACGGATCGGCCAGGATCGGCGCGACGTTGTCGGGCGCCCAGAGCTCCGTGCCCTCGACGTCGCGCAGGAGCGGCATCGAGGCGACGTGGTCGTCGTGGTAGTGCGTGGCGAGGGCGGCGGACACCCGCGTCACGCCGAACTGCGCTTTGAGCGCGGGGAGCGAGGCGAGCCAGGGGCGACGGGAGGCCCGGTCCTGTCCCGTCGGCAGGCCGGTCATCATGTCGTAGCCGTAGTCGATGTAGAGCGCCTCGCCGTTCTCCGACAGCAGCACGTACGAGCACGACATGCTCGATCGGTTCAGCAGCAGGTGCTCGGTGATCGGCACGAACGGGTGGCGCAGCCGGTCGGCGAGGTCCCACGGATGCCAGCGCCGCGAGTCGACGTAGTACTGCATGCGCGAGGCGAGCAGGGCCAGGGCGTCCTCGGCGTCGCGCATGGGATGCCCGTGCGACGGCAGCAGCACGTCGGGGCGCTCGTCGCCGAGGAGGTAGCACGAGAGCACCGTCATCGCGGGCCCCTCGTTGCTCGTGTACGTCCACTGGGTCGCCGCGAGCGACCACACCTTGCCGGGCGAGTGGATCAGGTCGCCCGAGAAGGCGTAGCGGAGGCCGTCCCGGTCGAGCAGGTAGGTCACCGATCCGACGGTGTGGCCGGGGGTCGGGATCGGTCGGATCCGCACGCCGCCGGGTTCGAAGAACCTGTACTCCGGCACCGTCGCGTGCACGGGCACGGGCTCGAGGAGCGAGAAGCGGTCCTGCCGCACGTTGTAGTCGTTGTCGAGCGGACGCGTGCGCCACAGCTCGTCGACGCCCGCGAACAGATCGCGCTCGACCGGCGGCACGTGGATGCGGGCGCCGTGCTCCACCGCGCGCGGAAGACCCTGAGCCTGGTCGCGATGGTGGTGGGTCATGAGCACGTCGGTGATGCGGCTGATGCCGAGACCGGCGAGCACGTCGAGCACGTCGCCCGAGCCGAAGTCGATCGCGATCGCCGTGTCGGCATCCGCTGCCTTCACGAGGTAGACGTGGCACGTGTCGCGCACGAGCCAGATGCCGGGCCCGACCTCCTCGGGGGCGTTCACGCGCCGCCCGACCGGTAGGCCGCCCACGAATCGCGCACGAGGGCGAGGTCGCCGTCGTCGAGCGGCTCGCCCGAGTTGTCGATCGCCTCGAGGTAGTAGAGCGCCGGCACTCCGTACCGCGGCTGCGCCTCGACGTACGACCGCCACTGCGCGCGGTCGGGCATCGGCCACTGGTCGGTGTCGATGAGGTGCTCCGGCAGCGCGCGCGCCGTGATGGCGGCGCGGAGCTCGAGCTGCGCGGTGACGGGCACGCGTCCACCGTGCACGTCGCGCTCGGTGACGTCGTTGAGGCGCGCCATGTCGAACACGTCGCCGAACGACGGATGCATGGAGTGCGCGATGAGCAGCGCGTCGGGCTTCGTCTCGCGGGCCGCGTCGGCGATCGTGCGCAGGAGGAGGTGCAGCGCCCCCATCCCCCAGACGCCCGGGGTGCCGACGAGGCTCTGGCCGCTCGGGCCGCGCTGGGTGAAGTCGACCTTGAAGCCGTCCGCGTCGAGCCCCTCGGGTGAGAGCAGGTGCCGGATGATGCCGCTCAGCCTCCGCCGATACGCCGGGCTGCCGGCATCCACGGTGAACGGCTCGCCGTCGGCGGTGCGCACGCACTCGTCCGCCGGGACGCCCTCGGCATCCCACGCCTTCCACCACAGCAGCACGCGGCGACCCTCGGCGTGGCGCGCGGCGATCCAGCCCTTGAGGTCGGGCCACGCCTCCTCGTCGACCGTGCCGAGCCCGTAGCTCGCCTGCCACCTGTCGTCGACCACGATCGTGCCGGGATCGAGGTCGTGGGCGTCGAGCCGCGCGAGGAACTCGTCGTAGACGTCCTGCCGCGCGTACCAGGGGGCGGGTCGGGCAGCGCCGGCGAGCGCGCCCTCCTCGGGCGGGGTGCCGG
>JAEWKY010000317.1 GCA_023457615.1 Actinomycetes bacterium
GTCGTCTCCGACCCCGAGCGCGAGCTCAAGGTCGGAGTCTCCGACGCGGCGCTCATCCCGCGCGTCGCGATCGTCGACCCCGACCTCACGACCGGCGCCCCCGCCTCCGTCACCGCGTACTCGGGCATCGACGCGATCGTGCACTGCGCCGAGTCGTTCACGGCGGTCGAGCGCGAACCGGACTGGTCGTCGCGGCTGCCGATCTTCGTCGGCCGCAACCGCATGTCGTCGCTCCTCGGGCTCGACGGGCTGCGGGCGATGGGCGACGCCCTCCCGCGCGCGGTCGCGGACGGCTCCGACGCCGAGGCGCGGGAGCTGATGGCGTGGGGCAGCCTCCTCGGCGGGATGGCGTTCGGCTCCGGCGGAACCCATCTCTCCCACGCGCTGCAGTATCCGATCGGCGCGCTCACCCACACGCCGCACGGTCTCGGCACGGGGCTCATGCTGCCGTACGTGCTGCAGGCGTGCTTCGATCAGACGGTGGACAGGCTCGCGCTCATCGCCGACGCTCTCGGCGTCGGCGGCGGGGCGACCGAGCGCGACGACGCCCACGCCGCGATCGACAGGTTCGCCGCGATCAACGTCGAGATCGGCCTGCCCGGGTCGCTCGCCGACCTCGGACTCGACCGCGCGCAGCTGCCGCGCATCGCCGAGCTCGCGGCGGGCGTGACCCGGCTCGTCGCGCTCGCCTCCCGCGAGGCGACCCCCGAGCTGCTCGGGCGCATCCTCGACGCCGCGTTCGACGGCGACCGGTCGCGGCTCGCCTGACCCCTCTTCTCCGACCCACCCCACTGCTCTAGAAAGAGACCCATGTCCTACATCTCGAACCTGTTCATCGACGGCGAATGGCGCGCGGGGAGCGAGGGGAAGACCTTCCCCGTGCTCGACCCGTCCGACGGATCGACGATCGCCGACTTCGCGATCGCGACGGAGGACGACTGCACGGCCGCGATCGAGGCCGCCGACGCCGCCTTCCCCGCCTGGGCGGCGACCGCCCCGCGCGAGCGCAGCGAGATCCTGCGCCGCGCGTTCGACATCCTGACCGCGGAGAAGGAGCACTTCGCCGAGATCATGGTGCGCGAGAACGGCAAGTCGTGGGGCGACGCGATGGCGGAGGCCGGCTACGCGACCGAGTTCTTCCGCTGGTTCGCCGAGGAGGCCGTGCGCATCCCGGGCGACTTCCGCCTGTCGCCGAGCGGCGCGACCCGCATCGTCGTCACCCGTCAGCCGATCGGCGTCTCGCTGCTCATCACGCCGTGGAACTTCCCCGCCGCGATGGCGACCCGCAAGCTCGCCCCGGCCCTCGCCGCGGGGTGCACGACGATCCTCAAGCCCGCGAGCGAGACCCCGCTCACGGCCGCCTACGTCGTCGACGCGCTGCACCGCGCCGGCGTGCCGAAGGGCGTCGTCAACCTCGTCACGCCGAAGCCCACGGGCCCGGCGATCTCGAAGATGATGCACCACCCGGCGGTGCGCAAGATGTCGTTCACGGGCTCGACCGAGGTCGGGCGGGTGCTGCTGCACGAGGCGGCCGACACCGTGGTCTCGACGTCGATGGAGCTCGGCGGCAACGCGCCGTTCCTCGTGCTCCCGGGCGCCGACCTCGACGTCGCGGTCGAGGGCGCGATGCTCGCGAAGATGCGCAACGGCGGCTCGGCGTGCACGGCGGCCAACCGGTTCTACGTGCACTCCTCGGTGCACGACGAGTTCGTGAGCAAGTTCACGGCGAGACTCCGCGAGGTGAAGAACGGACCCGGGCTCGACCGGGAGAACACGCTCGGCGCGCTCGTGTCGCTCGACGAGCGCGACAAGGTCGCCGAGCTCGTCGAGACGGCCGTCGCGGAGGGCGCCACGGTGACCCTCGGCGGCGAGAGGAGCCAGACGGGCGCCTTCTACCCGGCGACCGTCGTCACGGGCGTGACGCACGGCGACACGATCAACCGGACGGAGATCTTCGGCCCCGTCACCGCGGTCGTGAAGGTCGACGACGTCGACGAGATGGTGCGCATGGCCAACGACTCGATCTACGGCCTCATCGGCTACGTGTTCGGCGAGGAGTCGCTCGCGCTCCGCACGGCGCTGCGCATCGACGCGGGCATGGTCGGCGTGAACAAGGGCGTGCTCTCGGATCCCGCTGCCCCGTTCGGCGGCACGAAGCAGTCGGGCCTCGGCCGCGAGGGCTCGAGCGAGGGCATCCTGGAGTACCTCGAGGAGAAGTACATCGGCATGGTGCCGTAGCGGGGACCGGGAACGGGTGCGCGGCGCCCGTTCCCGATCCCTCGAAGTACGATGAAGCCCGTGAGCACGACTTTCCCGAAGGTGCGCCGCGGGCGCGGGTACGACATCGACGAGGTCGAGGACTTCCTCGAGGACGCCCGCCGCGCGTACACGGGCGACCAGGGGTCGGCCCAGGTCGTCGACGCGACGTTCATCCGGCAGGTCGGCTTCACGATGCGCCGCGGCGGTTACTCGCCGGCGCACGTCGACTCGGCGCTCGAGCGGCTGGAGGACGCCTTCGCGACGCGCGAGCGCGACCGGAGCATCACCGAGCTCGGCGACAACGGCGTCTACCAGCAGGCGCGCTCCGAGGCGCAGGTGCTGCTCGACCGCGCGACGGGGCCGCGCGGCCAGCGCTTCCGCCGGGTCGGGCTGTTCACGGGCGGCTACTCCGTGCGCGAGGTCGACGCCTTCGCCGACCGCATCGCGGCGCACCTCCAGGTGGGCGGCGAGCTCACCGTCGCCGACGTGCGCGAGGTGCTCTTCAGCCGCCAGCGCGGCGGCTACCAGGAGACGCAGGTGGATGTCGTGCTCGACGCCGTCATCGATCTCCTGCAGACGGTCGACTGAGTCCGCCGACCCGCGGCATCCCCCGCTCGGGTCCTGTCGCCGGTCAGCGCAGCCGCGTAGAATCCCGGAACTGTGAGCGGCTATCGCCGGCGGGGGCTCGCCTACAGCCCCCGGATGCCGGAGCAGAGCGTCGAGCGGCACGTCCGCTCGCGCTGGTCGCTGCCCGCGTTCGCGACGCTCGTCACCTTCGCCTTCCTCACCTCGTCGCTGTCGCCGAGCCAGCCGGCGTCGGCCCGCGTGCTCGCCCCCGACGCCGACCTGCCCGGTCAGAGCCTCGTGGTCGCCGACCCCGCGCATCCCGGGGCCGCCCGCGACGGCTACGACGTGACGCGCATCCGCACCGCGCCGGCCGTCGGCACCCCGGATGCCGGCACGGCGCAGGCGATCGCCTACGACATGCTGCTCGCGCGCGGGTGGGGCGACGCCGAGTTCGACTGCCTCGTCGCACTCTGGAACCGCGAATCCCACTGGAACGTCTACGCCCACAACACGCGCAGCGGCGCCTACGGCATCCCGCAGGCGCTCCCCGGCGACAAGATGGCGAGCGTCGCCGACGACTGGCAGACCAACCCCGTGACGCAGATCACCTGGGGGCTCGGCTACATCGCCGGCCGCTACGGCACGCCGTGCGGCGCGTGGGAGCACAGCGAGCGCAAGGGCTGGTACTGAGCGACCCTCGCCCGCCCGGCTAGCCTGAGCGCATGGGTCTTGACTACGCGCTCGTCGCCATCGCGGGCATCGTGCTCATCGTCGCCGCCGCGGCCTTCTCGTCGAGGCTCGGCGTCGCCGCCCCGCTGCTGCTCGTGCTCGTCGGCATCGCCTACAGCTTCATCCCCGGCGTTCCCGTGATCGAGGTCGAGCCCGAGCTCATCCTCACCGGCGTGCTGCCGCTGCTGCTCTACGCGGCCGCCATCCAGCTCCCGGTCGTCGACTTCCGTCGCAACTTCGGGTCGATCTCCGCGCTGTCGGTGCTGCTCGTCGTCGGCAGCGCGCTGCTCACCGGCTTCGTGCTCTTCACCCTGCTGCCCGACCTCGACCTCGCGACCGCGATCGCGCTCGGCGCCGTCATCAGCCCGACCGACGTGGTCGCGGCGACCTCGATCGGCAAGCGGCTCGGGCTGCCGCCCCGGCTCCTCGCGATCCTCGAGGGGGAGGGGCTCGTCAACGACGCGACGGCGCTCGTGATGCTGCGCACCGCGATCGCCGCAGCGGCCCTCACGGCCTCGGGCACGTTCGACGTCTGGGGCACGATCGGCGACTTCGGCTACGCGGTCGTCGTCGCGGCCGCGATCGGCCTGCTCGTGGGCGTCGTCGCCGTCGTCGTGCGGCGGCGGCTGAACCAGCCGATCCTCGACACCGCGATCTCCTTCGCGGTGCCGTTCATCGCCTACCTCCCCGCCGAGGAGCTCCACGCCTCGGGGGTCATCGCGGTCGTCGCCGCCGGCATCTACTCGGGGCACCAGAGCGCGCGGCTCAGCCCGCCCTCGCGGGTCGCCGAGCGCCTCAACTGGCGCACCCTGCAGTTCGTGCTCGAGAACGGCGTCTTCCTGCTCATGGGGGCGCAGCTGGCCGGCATCGTCGCCGAGATCGAGGAGGGCGACGTCGCGTGGCACCAGGCCGTCGCGCTCGGGGTGCTCGCGGCGCTCATCCTCATGGTGCTGCGCTTCGGCTTCGTCTGGCCGCTCATCTTCTTCGTGCGGCGCGGCGAGCGGCGCAACGCCGAGCGCGCCGAGCAGCATCTCGCCGCCGTCGACCGCGTCAAGGCGTTCGACACCACGGGGTCGCCGCGCGCGGAGAGGCGCGTGCAGCTGTTCCTGCGGCGCTCCGAGCAGTACCGCAACGACGTCGCGGCCCTCCGCGCCGACGGGCTCGGCTGGCGCGGCGGCATCGTGCTCGGCTGGGCCGGGATGCGCGGCGTGGTGACCCTCGCCGCCGCCCAGTCGCTCCCGCGGGAGACGCCGTACTACGAGCAGCTCGTGCTCATCGCCTTCACCGTCGCGATCGTCACCCTCCTCGTGCAGGGCGGCACCCTCCCGCTCGTCATCCGGCTCACCGGCATCCGGGGCTCCGACCGCACGGCCGACCGCCGCGAGCTCGCGACGCTGCTCGACGAGATGCAGGAGGCCGGTCTCGCCGCCCTCGACGAGCCGCGGCTGCCGGACGACGTGCCCGTCGACCCCGAGATCGTGCAGCGCGTGCGCCAGGACACGTCGCTCGCGGCGACCGTCGCCTGGGAACGGGCCGAGCACGCCGACGACGAGACCCTCGCCGACTCGCCGCACCAGCAGTACCGCGAGCTGCGGCGTCAGGTGCTGGATGCCGAGCGCGCGGCCCTGCTCGAGGCGCGGTCCCGGGGCGCGTACCCGTCGCGCATCCTGCAGCGGGCGCAGACGCTCCTCGATCTCGAGGAGGCCCGGCTCGCGCAGGCCGACTCGGAGGGCCGCGACTAGCTCCCGTCGGGGCGACGCCGTCGCCGATCCCCGGGCGGGCATCCGGCCTTTGTAGGGTGGGAGGATGCCTCGTTCCCACCGTCGCCGAGAAGAGGGCGAGCCCCTCGATCTCGAGAAGGCGCTGCGCGGGCGCCTGCGCACGGAGGTGCGCCGCGACGGCACGTGGAACGTGCAGCCGCAGGCCGCGTCGAGCGCCGTGAAGGTCTACACCTGCCCGGGATGCGGGCTCGGCATCGACGTCGGGGTCGCGCATCTCGTCGCCTGGCGGGCCGACGGCATCCTGGGCGAGGCGAACGATCTCGCCGATCGCCGGCATTGGCACGCGCAGTGCTGGAGGATCGGAGCGTGACGATCGAGATCCGGGCCGGCGTCGAGCTGCCCGCCCGCCGCGAGGACGTCGAGCTGCACACCGCGGACGGGCTCAACCTAGTCGGCGAGCTCGCCCTGCCGCACGAGCGCGAGCCCGGTCTCTTATAAA
>JAEWKY010000318.1 GCA_023457615.1 Actinomycetes bacterium
GCGCGGGGCCGCGGCGGCGGCGGCGGCCGGGAGCGCCGCGACGAGGGCGCCCGAGCCGAGGCCCGCGACGCAGATGCAGACGAGCACCTCGGCGAGGCTGCCGTGGAACGGGATGAGCGCGAAGTACCCCACGGCCACGAGCGCCGTCGCCGCGATGAGCGCGAGGCGCGGCGAGACCCGCCGGGAGAGCACGGCGAAGAGCACGGCGCCGACGATGAGCGAGACGAGGTAGATGCCGATGACGATCGAGCGCATTCCGGAGCTCAGGCCGAGCCCGTAGCCGACGAGCTCGGGGTCGGTGCCCGCGAACGTCGAGAGCGGGATCTGCGCGCCGAGCACGCTGATGCCGAAGAGCCCCGCGGTGACCTGCACGGGCCATATGTTCTTCTGGGCGACCATGCGCAGGTCGATCGCCGGGTCGTCGCGACCGAGCACCCAGCGGCCGAACGGGACGAACGACGCGAGGCCGGCGGCCATGAGCACCCAGACCCACCAGGTCTCGGGCCCGTTGAGGCGCAGGAAGGTGAGCGACGAGGTCGTCAGCAGGAGCGCGAACGACAGCAGCACGAAGCCGACGAAGTCGAGGCTGCGGTTCGGCGTCGGCTCCGACTCCGGCACGCCGAAGAGGATCGCGAAGAACGCGAGCGAGACGATGATCGCCGGGATCATGAGGGTGAGCGTCACGTCGCCCGCGAACACCCCGAACAGCGCGCCGCTGCCGAGGGCGCCCATGATCGCGCCGAGCTCGAGCGCGACGACGAGCAGGCCCGCCGCGCGGCGCGTCTGCGAGACGCCGGTCTTCGAGCGGCGGCCCTTGTCGAAGATGAGCGCGACCTCGAGCGGCAGCCACACGGCGTAGAAGCCCTGCAGCGCCCACGCGATGAGGAACGTCGTGAAGTCGCCCGAGACCGCGAGCCACCACGACGCCCCCGCGGTGAGCGCGGTCGAGACGAGCAGCATCCTCTTGTGGCCGAACATGTCGCCGAGCTTCGCCAGGATCGGCACGGCGAGCGCCGAGAGCAGCAGCTGCGCCGCCTCGAACCAGTTGAAGTCGGCGTCGGTGATGCCGAGGTGGTGCACGAGGTCGCTGATGAGGGGGATGTAGTACCCCTGCAGGATGCCGCTCGTGATCTCGAGCAGGAAGAGGAAGCCCACGAGGGCGAAGGTGATCTGCGCGAGGGACCGCGGTGTCCCGGCGACGTTCGTCATGCCCCGGAGCCTAGTGGCGCGAGGGTCGCCGTGAGGCTCCGCCCGCGCTCGGTAGGCTCGCCTGCGTGGGCGACGAGCGGGAGATCCTGAGCTACGAGCTCTTCGGCCGGGCCGCCCGCGAGCTCGCGACCGCGATCGCCGACGACGGCTTCCGCCCGGACGCGATCGTCGCGATCGCCCGCGGCGGCCTCACCCTCGCCGGCGCGCTCGGCTACGCGCTCGACGTCAAGATGCTCGGCAGCCTCAACGTCGAGTTCTACACGGGCGTCGAGCAGACCCTCGCCGCGCCCGTCGTGCTGCCGCCGACCCTCGACCAGGACTCGCTGCGCGGCAAGAGCATCCTGCTCGTCGACGACGTCGCCGACTCCGGCCGCACGCTCTCGCTCGTGCTCCAGCTGCTGCAGGCGGGCGGCGGGGAGGTGCGCACGGTGTGCCTGTACGCGAAGCCGCAGACGGTGCAGGAGCCCGACTACGTGTGGCGCCGCACGTCGCGCTGGATCTCCTTCCCCTGGTCGGTCGAGGGTCCCGTGGGGTACCCCTCGTGACGACGCCGCGGCCGCTCGCCGAGCTCGTCGACCCCGGCTGGGCCGCCGCGCTCGAGCCGGTCGCGCCGCGCGTGGCGGCGATGGGGGAGTTCCTCCGCGCCGAGCTCGCCGCTGGTCGTCGCTACCTCCCCGAGGGGCCGAACGTGCTGCGCGCCTTCACCCAGCCGTTCGAGCGCGTCCGCGTGCTCGTCGTCGGGCAGGACCCGTATCCGACGCCCGGGCATCCGATCGGCCTCTCCTTCGCGGTCGAGCGCCACGTGCGTCCGATCCCGCGCAGTCTGCAGAACATCTACCGCGAGCTGCGCGACGATCTCGGCATCGAGCCCGCGCCGCACGGCGACCTCACGGCGTGGTCCGAGCAGGGCGTCCTGCTGCTCAACCGCGTGCTCACGGTGCAGGCGGGCAGCTCCGGGTCGCACCGCGGCAAGGGCTGGGAGGAGGTCACCGAGGCCGCCATCCGCGCGCTCGTCGCCCGCGGCACGCCGCTCGTCGCGATCCTCTGGGGTCGGGATGCCGGAACGCTGCGTCCGATGCTCGGCGACACCGACATCCTCGCGTCCGCCCACCCGAGCCCGCTCTCGGCGTCGAGCGGCTTCTTCGGCTCGCGTCCGTTCTCGCGCGCGAACGACCTGCTCGTCGCCGCGGGGGCCGACCCCGTCGACTGGCGGCTCGGCACGTAGGATCGCCCCATGCTGGAGGAGGAGTACAACCCGCGCCGCGAGCTGCCCCGCCACCTCCGCCCCGCCCCGGCGCCCGAGCCCGGGTTCGCCTACGAGCTGCGGGACGCGACCGCACGCGACATCCCGGACATGCTCGAGATCTACAACCACTACGTCGCCAACTCGACGGTGACGTTCGACGAGGACCCGCTGACCCTCAAGGAGATGCGCCACAAGTTCGCCGACGCCGAGCGGCTGCGCTATCCCTGGATCGTCGCCGTGTCGCCGAGCGGCCAGATCCTCGGCTACGCCTACGTGCTGCCGTGGAAGCCGAAGGCCGCCTACCGCTTCACCGTCGAGAACTCGATCTACCTCGGCGCGGCGGCCACCGGGAAGGGGCTCGGCACGGCGCTCATGAAGGAGCTCCTGCCGCGCGCGAAGGCCGCCGGCATCAAGGAGGTCGTCGCCGTGATCGCCGACCGCGGCGCCGACGCGTCGATCCGGCTGCACGAGCAGTTCGGCTTCAAGGAGATCGGGCACATGGGCAAGGTCGGCTTCAAGTTCGGGCGCTGGCTCGGCACCTACCTCCTGCAGAAGAGCCTCAAGTGAGCGAGGGTCCCGTCGCGCAGCTGCGGCTCGTGCTCGAGTCGCCCGACCTCGCCGCCGCCGTCGCCTTCTACCGCGACGTGCTCGGCCTGCGCGAGCGGGAGTCGTACGACGGTCCGGACGGTGCGCGCGTCGTCATCCTCGAGGTGCCGTCGGCGACGCTCGAGCTCGCGAATCCCGCGCAGGTGGCCTACATCGACGACGTCGAGGTGGGTCGCCCCGTCGCGCACACCTTCCCGCACACGGCGCGCGTGGCCTTCGAGGTGCCGGATGCCGCGGCGGCGTCCGAGCGC